>JAEYVD010000734.1 GCA_023432075.1 Pseudomonadota bacterium
GTGAATGCCCTGGCGCAGGTAGTCCAGCGCGGACAGGTGCTCGCGCCAGTGCGTGTCGATCGCCTGCAGCATGATCGAACGCTCGAACTGCGACCACGATTCCTCGCCCACCTGGTCGACCTTGGCCTGGTACGCATCGCGCGCCGCGGCCACCACGCGTTCGCGCAGTTCCTCGTCGTTCAGGTTGGGTTCCTTTTCCAGCATCTCCGTCAGCGGCAGATGCAGGTGCCAGTCACCTTCCAGCGCATTTTGCAGCGCGGGGATGTCCCACTGTTCTTCCACCGATTCCGGCGGCACATACGTGTTGAACAGGTCCGTCACCGCGGCGTCGCGCAGGTTCTGCACCGTGGCGCCGACGCTGGCGGCCTCCAGCACGTCGTTGCGCTGCGAGTACAGCACCTTGCGCTGGTCGTTGGCGACGTCGTCGTATTCCAGCAATTGCTTGCGGATGTCGAAGTTGCGGCCTTCCACCTTGCGCTGGGCGGTCTCGATCGAGCGCGTGACCATGCCGGCCTCGATGGGCTCGCCCTCGGGCAACTTCAGGCGTTCCATGATGGCGCGCACGCGGTCGCCCGCGAAGATGCGCATCAGCGAATCTTCCAGCGACAGGTAGAAACGGGACGAGCCCGGATCGCCCTGGCGGCCGGCGCGGCCGCGCAACTGGTTGTCGATACGGCGCGACTCATGGCGCTCGGTGCCGATGATGCGCAGGCCGCCCGCAGCCTTGACCTGCTCGTTCAGCGGCTTCCATTCCGCGCGGATCTTGTCGATGCGCGCGGTCTTTTCGGCTTCGGACAGCGATTCGTCGGCGCGGATCAGGTCGACCTGCTTGTCGACGCTGCCGCCCAGCACGATGTCGGTGCCGCGGCCGGCCATGTTGGTGGCGATGGTGATGTGGCCCGGCTTGCCGGCTTCGGCCACGATCTCGGCTTCGCGGGCGTGTTGCTTGGCGTTCAAGACCTCGTGCGGCAGCTTGGCTTTCTTCAAGAGGCCGGACAGCAGCTCCGAGTTCTCGATGCTGGTCGTGCCGACCAGCACGGGCTGGCCGCGCTGGTGGCAGTCGCGGATGTCTTCGAGGATGGCGTTGTACTTTTCGCCGTCGGTCTTGAAGACCTGGTCGTTCTGATCCTTGCGGACCATGGGCTTGTTGGTCGGGATGATGACCGTTTCAAGCCCGTAGATTTCCTGGAATTCGTACGCTTCCGTGTCGGCCGTGCCGGTCATGCCGGACAGCTTTTCGTACATGCGGAAGTAGTTCTGGAACGTGATCGACGCCAGCGTCTGGTTCTCGTGCTGGATCTTCACGCCTTCCTTGGCCTCGACGGCCTGGTGCAGGCCGTCGGACCAGCGGCGGCCGACCATCAGGCGGCCCGTGAATTCGTCCACGATCACCACTTCACCGTCTTGCACGACGTACTGCTGGTCGCGGAAGAACAGGGTGTTGGCGCGCAACGCCACCATCAGGTGGTGCATCAACGCGATGTGACGCGGGTCGTACAGCGATTCGCCTTCGGGCAGGATGCCCAGGCGGGCAAGAATGCCTTCGGCGTGTTCGTGGCCGGCTTCCGACAGGTAGACCTGCTGGCTCTTTTCGTCGACCCAGTAGTCGCCTTCGGGTTCCGGCTCCTGCGGCTTGGGCTCGTGCGCCATGCGCTTGAGCAGCGGCGGCACCGCATTCATGCGGACGTAGAGTTCGGTGTGGTCTTCGGCCTGACCCGAGATGATCAGCGGCGTGCGGGCCTCGTCGATCAGGATCGAGTCCACTTCGTCGACGATGGCGTAGAACAGCGCGCGCTGGCGGCGGTCCTCAACACGGAATTCCATGTTGTCGCGCAGGTAGTCGAAGCCAAATTCGTTATTGGTGCCGTACGTGATGTCGGCAGCGTAGGCGGCCTTCTTTTCTTCGTTCGGCTGCTGCGGCACGACCACGCCCGTGGACATGCCCAGGAAGCGGTACAACCGGCCCATCCATTCGGCGTCGCGGCGGGCCAGGTAGTCGTTCACCGTGACCACGTGCACGCCCTTGCCAGCTATGGCGTTCAGGTAGACGGGCAGCGTCGCCATGAGCGTCTTGCCTTCGCCCGTGCGCATTTCGGCGATCTTGCCGTTGTGCAGGGCGATGCCGCCCAGCATCTGCACGTCGAAGTGCCGCATGCCGAAGACCCGCTTGCCCGATTCGCGCACCACGGCGAAAGCTTCGGGAAGCAGATCGTCCAGGGACGTGCCCTGGGCGTGGCGGGAACGGAATTCGTCGGTCTTGGCCGCCAGTTCCGCGTCGGAGAGCGCGGCGATCTTGGGTTCGAGCCCATTGATCTGGGTTACCAGCTTGCGATACTGCTTAAGCAGCCGATCGTTGCGGCTACCTATGAGTTTTTTGAGCAGAGAAACCATGCGTATTGTCGGCCGCACAAGCCATGCCGCACCGCCAAAGCGTGCGTGGCATCACCCGTGACTTGATGTTATTGGTTGAGCGGGAGTCCGCCGGGAAACGATCCAGTTTAACGCACCTGAAGCGTAATAGCCTGGACCTATGACCAGGGTATCACTGTTGGCCGGTTTGACCGGCCAACCCGCCGTGGGTTCACGGCGCGGCGGCT
>JAEYVD010000284.1 GCA_023432075.1 Pseudomonadota bacterium
CATGACACTGGCCGACAAGATGGTGCTGGACGAGGTGCGCGCCTTGCACGCGGGCGACAAACCGCCGACGGTGTCGCGCAACGTCAGCTACCTGGCCATGAACGCGGCGCAAGGATTTTCGTTGCGCCGCGACCCCCATTCACGATGACGCGCGAGGCTCGATCATGCTGACTTCTTTGTGGCGCAATTGGCGGGCTTCCCGGGGCGGGGCGCAGCTCGACGTCATCCTGGCCAATGCCGATCCGCAGTCGCCGCTGGCCGAACGCAATCTGTGGCTCATCGACCTGGGCCGCTGGCTGAACCGGCCGGGCGGCGCACCGTTGCGGCAGGATGGGGGAGATCCGCGCCACGCGCGGCTGCGTTACCTGCTGCAGGTGCTGGAAAACAATCCCGCCGTGGCCGCGCGCACGGCAGCCACGCTGCGGTCGGTGCTGGTGGACAACGATCCCACCACACTGCTGTGCGACACCGGCGTCGCATCGCAGCCCGGCTTCTGGGGCGAATTGTGGCGCCGCATCGTGGACTGGATGCTGCCCCCGCCCGCCAACCGCGGCGACATGGACGGGTTGTTCACCCTGCTGTTTCGCCGCGCCGGCGACGCGCAATGGATCGAGTCGCTGGACGACGCGACACTGGCCCGCGTGCGCGCGCTGATGCACCGGGACGAAGGCGCCGCTGCGCACGACTCGGACGCGCCCGCCGCCCCCACGCCCGACGCGCTTGCCCGGCGCCTGGCGCATGCACTGACCAGCAGCATGCAGGTGCTCATCAGCCAGGTCCGCGCGGCCGGTCTCAGCCAGGACATCCGCTCGCGCCTGCCGGGCCGCGTGGAAGACACCCCGTTCTTTGCGCTGTCGGATGCGGCCGCCGATCTCTTTGCCAGCACGCCGGACACGCCGCGCGAGTCCGTGGGCCAGCGCCTTAATGTGCTGCGCGCGCTGCTGGATGAATGCCGCGCGGCGGGAGATGCTGTCTACGAAGAACTCAAGCGCAATGGCGTGGCGGTAGACGTGGTCTACCAGATCGAATGCATGAAGCTGCGCCTGGCGCGTATCGAGCTGCTGCTGAGTGTCTGGATCGACCCCACGCAGCGCCATCGCTACGTGCACCTGATGGCCGAGCTGATCCGTTGCACGCTGGCGCGCAGCAGCATCCGCCATCTGGCGGCCTCATCGCTCGCCCAGCTGGCGCGCCGCGTGATGGACCGCAGCGCGGAAACCGGTGAACACTACATCGCCCGCGACACGCTGGAATACATGGATATGCTCAAGGCCTCCATGGGCGGCGGCTTTGTCGTCGCGTTCACCGTCTACGTCAAGTTCATCATCACGTCGGCGCATCTGGAGAAGTGGCTGGAAGGCCTGTTGAACGCGTTGAACTACGCGGGCAGCTTTCTGGTGATCCAGTTCGCGCATTTCACGCTGGCGACCAAACAGCCGGCCATGACGGGACCGGCGCTGGCCCGCCGGCTGGACGGGGCCTACACGCCCGACGGCCGCGACGCCTTCGTCGACGACACGCTGGCGATGGTGCGTTCGAACGCGGCCGCGATTGCGGGCAACCTGGCCGTGGTGTTTCCGCTGGCCTGGGCAATCCAATGGCTGGCCATGCGGATGCTGGAACAGCCGCTCATCGACGCCGACAAGGCGCAGGACACGCTGCAGTCCCTGTCTTTCTGGGGACCGACGCCGCTTTACGCCGCGGTGACCGGCGCGCTGATCTGGCTGTCCAGCCTGATCGCCGGATGGGCCGACAACTGGTTTGCGCTGCACCGCGTGCACGACGTGATGGCGTATGGCCGCCGCACCCGGCAGTTGCTTGGCGCGCGGGGCGCAGCGCGCTGGGCCGGCTTCTGGCGGCGCAACGTGTCCCTGATCGCCGCCAACGTCTCGCTGGGGCTGATGCTGGGCCTGCTGCCAGTCTTCGTCAGTGCGCTGGGATCGACACTGGAGGTGCGCCACGTGTCGCTCAGCGCCGGCCAGATCGCCGCCGCGCTCGCCACGCTGGGCTGGGATGTGGTGCATACGCAGGTGTTCTGGATGGCCGTGGCCGGCACGGTGGCGACCGGCGCCCTGAACGTCATCGTCAGCTTTGCGCTGGCCTTCAACGTGGCGATGGCCTCGCGCGACATGCGCCGCGACGATCGCACCTCCCTCACGGCCGGCGTGCGACGCCGCATCCTGCGGCGGCCCGCGGCGCTGTTCTGGCCGGTCAAGCCGCGCCCGGCGCCGGTGGAGTCCTGACGCCGCCAGGTCGAAACGCGACCCGGTCTAACGCGACCCGGTCTAACGAGACCCGGTCAGAACGTGACCGTGGCGGTGATGACGTCACGGTACGTGCCCGGGCGCGGCGTTGCCTGCGCGGGCACGCGGCCGTACACCGTGAAGGTCTGGTTGGCGCCCGTGCCGACGCCCGCCCGCGGCGCGCCGCCCGAGGCATCGCCCCACACGGTTGCATACGCCGCATCCTGGAAAAGCTGGTAGTTGACGGTGTCGGCGGCTGTCGTGTGCTGCATCTTGCGGGCCAGCACGTTGCCGGCGACGGAGCCGCCGTTCAAGGCTACGGAGAACGCGTTGGCGTTGGTGCACCGGACGGTGATCTGGCTGCTGGCCGTGACCGCCGCGTTCAGCACGCCGCGCGCGGGGAACGCCATGTCCGTCGCGTTGATGGTGCAGTTCTTCTGCACGGTCGACCGGACCACCAGCGGAATCGTGATGCGCTGGGTGGGCGCCGCCAGCGGGCAATTCGACAGGCCGGAAAGCAGACCGAACAGCACGTCCAGCGTGCCGGTGGTGGTGTAGGTCTCGCTGTACAGCGTGTTGGCATTGCCCACGGTCCTGACCGTGGACTGTCCGCCCGGCAGCTTGCCGTAGAACCGGAACGTGGTGGACACATTGCCGCCGCCCAGCACGGGACCCGTGAGCGTTTGCGACGTGGGCTGCCCCGCGGTGGCCGCGCCCCACACCTGGGTGCGCGCCGCATCGGTGTACAGGTTGTAGTTCATCCGGTTCGTGCCCGCACCCAGGGCGCGCGCCGCCACGGACGGGCTGGTGTTGCCCACGCCCAGGCTGAAGCACAACCGCGCGCCAATCGCGAGCAGCGAAAAATTGCAGGTCACGGCGATCTGTCCATCTGCCACCGTGTCGGCCGGCAGCAGCGGATTGACCGTGCCAAAGTCCAGGGTGGCCGTCGTGCCCGCCGACAGCGCGCAGGTGTTTGCCTGCGCGGCGCCCGCGTATCCCATGCAGAGCCCGGCGGCGGCAAGCAGCAGGGCGATCTTCATGGCTGGCCTCGCGCCAAGGGCGTGCACACGACGGGTCCCAGCGTAGGCAGCGGGTCGTCGTCGGCATGCGTGTAATCGAACTCGGCTTCGCACGACACGCCGCCGCCCCGCACCCGCACCCGGTTCGTGGCCGCCACGTCCTCCACGAAGGTCAGGCCGTCGTAGCCCACCACCGAGCGCTTGCCGCTCTCGACGTGGGCCACCTCCGCCCCCACCGGCACGTACGCGCCGTCCGGCAGGGTCAGGATCACCGAGGCCGCCTCGTACTTCTCGACCTTGAAGGTGGTCAGCACGCCCGCGCCGGATTGCGGCACGACGACGGCGCGCGTCGAATCCAGCCGCACGTCCACGGGCAGGTCCTCCGGGTCGATGGAGATGCGATTGGTCTGGTACGCGTTCAGGTCCGGCACCAGCAGATGGCCGCTGCCATTGGTGCGGCCCAGCTTGCGGTTTTCGTGCAGCACCGCGACATCGGGCGTGCCCTCGGTGGAGACCAGCGCAAAGCTGTCGTTGATGCGGCGCGACGGGATCACGGCGCCGTCCATCAACACCAGCGACCCCGAGGCCTGCGCGGACGCCTGCGTCCTGCCGCCGTAGTCCTGCACCAGCCCGCTCACCAGCCCGTACTGCCCCAAGTACTGGATCTGCCCCTGGTTGAGCTGCATGCCGCCGCTACGGCCGTTCTGCACCGCCCAGCCCCAGCCGCCTTCATAGGGCACGCTGCGCTGCGCGTTGACGCTGTAGGTGTCCTGGCCGCCCTGCCGTCCGACCGACACGCCCGCCTGCGTGCGCTCGCCCAGCATCAGCGACAGACCAAGGAACACGCCTTCCGAATTCGATTGGGAAAAATCCTTGTACGCGCTCAGCGTCAGGACCACGCGGCTATTCAGGTTGGCGGTGTACGAGGCCGAGCCCAGCTTGGCCATCGGCACGTCCGGCATGCGGTAGCCGATATAGCTGAGCGCCACGCTCTGCGAACGGCCCAGCGGCATCGACACCGTCACGCGCTCGGTCTGGCGCGGCACCGGCGCGTCCTCGCGTGATCCCAGGTCGCCGTAGTTGCCGACGAGGCGCGTGGCCTGCGTGTCCACGCTGAACTCCGGCCGCACGTACTGATAACCCAGGCTCACCTGTGCGCCGCGGAAGTCGCCCGCGCTGCCCGATAGCGAGCCGCTCACGACGCCCAGTTGTCCCAGCTTCGCCATGGCGCCGGCGCCCGCGTTGTACAACCCCGGGCCGGCCTCGGTGTGCGCCTCCAGCGTCAGGTCGTTGCTGTAGCCGTAACGGCCCGACGCGGTCAGCACGGGCTTGCTGTCGTAGTCGAACGAGCGAACGCTGAACTGGCGGCGCACGAAGCCCGCCTCCACCGACCAGCTGGACAGCCCCGCGGCCAGCATGCGCGGGTCGATATACAGCGGCACCGACGTGCTGACGGTGCGGCCCAGCGCGTCGCGCGTGATCAGCGTGGCCTGGCCCGCGCCGGTGATGCCTGGGATCTGGTTGACCACGAACGGCCCCGGCGGCACGTTGCCCGAATATTGCTGCACGCCGTTGACGAACAACGACACCGACGAGGGCACGACCGACGAGGCGCTCAGCGACGACACCGGAAAGGTGACCAGGTCGGGGCGCAGCGCGAAGTTGCGGCCCCATTGAACGCCGGCGACCCGCACCGACCGCGACCAGTTCAGCGACGAGGTGATCGTGTCGCCCAGGCGCAGCGTACGCAGCGTTTCCTGGTCAGAGCGTGTCCAGAACGTGTCGTAGCGCACGTACTCGTCGCCGCGCCCGCCCAGGTAGGCCGTGCCCGAATTGCTGAAGACGCCGTTCGAATCGAAATAGCGTTGTTCGGTGTACAGCGACAGCCGGTAGTCGTAATCGGTCTGCGAATAGGCGTCGTAGTTCACCACCAGTCCGCGCCCGGCCGTCGCCAGCGGGGTCGCCGGCAGGCCGCGGGTATTCACCTCGTAAGGCACGCGCAGGGTATCGGGCAGCACCAGGTCCACCGACTGCGCCGCCGGGTTGTATACATAGCGCAACCCCGCCACGGCATCCAGGCTGACCTCGCGCGTGTCCGGCATGCCGATCGCGGACAGGTCCACGCCAAGCGAGCGCAGCGCCGCGCCGCTGACGGACAGCCGCCCGTGCGTATCGTGAAAACGCAGCAGTTGGGATGTGTTGACGCCGTTGATGCTGACCTCCAGGTACACGTCGCGCTCGGCCATGCTGCCGAACGAAACCAGTTGATCGGGCGTATCCGCCGCCAGGGCCGGCGCACCCAGCAGCAAGAGTGCCAAACCCAAGGCGCGTTGCCCGCGATGACGGGTAGCGCGCAATGCCATAGACTGCCCTTCTGTGGTTGCCGGCCGGCCATGCGGCGGGCCGGAACGCGGTCACGCTTTCATCGCGGGTTGACGGTGACCATGTCGCCGTTGACCAGGGCCCGGATCTTCACGGGCCCGTCGGCGCCCTGCCTGGCCGGGATGTTCCACTGGCGCGCGCGATTGGCCAGCGCGTAACCCAGCAGCCCCTCCAGTTCCGCCACGGGCTTGCCCGCCCGGTTCAGGATCTGCAGCGCGGCCACCTGGGCATAACGGCTGCCGCTGTTGGACAACCGCACCACCCATTCGCCGCCGGAACGCTCCACCCGCCAGGCCAGCTCCGGCTCGGGCGACGGCGTCGTGCCGGCCACGAACACCGGCACCGAATAGCGCAGCCGCAGCACCACGCCATTCACCGCGGCCGAGGACGGATCGGGGATCTCATCGATGATGAGGCGAAAGCCCTGCTGCAACGCGGGCGCATCCTTGGACACGCGCACCAGCCGCACCAGTTGCTCGCCGCCCGGCGGCACCTGGATGATCGGCGGGCTGGCCTGAATGTCGGAGGTGGGCGACAGCACGTCGCCGCCGTCCGCCTGTTCCCAACCGTAGATGCGCACCTGTCCGTAGATCGGCGTGGAGCCGGGATTGCGCAACATGATGCCGCCAGCGCCTTGCGTGGGCGCGAGCTCGACCAGCACCGGGGATATCTGCAGGGCGGCCGCCCCCGCCGCGCCGCCCCAGCCCGCCAGACAGGCCGTCAGACAGGCAGCAGGCAGCGCCCGAAGAAACTTCCGCATCGGGCGGCTCCCTTAGAAGTAGACCGTCGCGGTGACTGTGGAAGAGTAAGTGCCGGGCGCCGGCGTGTTCTGCGCGGGCACGACGCCGTTGACCTGAATGGGCGTGGCCGCGCCGGTGCCGGTGCCGCCCACGCGGGCCGCCACGTCGGCGTCGCCCCACACCACGGTCGTGCTGCCCGGCTTGTAGAGCTGGTACGCCACGGTCGCGGTATTGGCGCCGGTGCCGCTCAAGAACCGCTGCGCTTCCGTGGATCCCGTGCCGGTGCCCGCATTAAGGCCGACGGTATACGGAGTGGTGTTGCTGCACGTAACGGAAAGATTGGTGTTGCCGGTCACCGCGGTATTCAGCACGCCCTGGCTGCCGAAATTCAGATCGGGCGCGGAAATGACGCAGTTGGCGGTAATGGTGAGCGTGACGTTGAAATTGGCGGTGGCGGTCTGAGCGAGCGCCATGCCGGGCGCCACGCCACCTATGCACAGACACAATGTCGCTGCGCGCAAGGTCGAGCGTTTCATGAAAAATGCCTCCACGGTATACGGTTGCACCATCAATCCTGCTGCGGATAATCGTACGTCCAAATATTGGAACGCGGAACTAAATGGTTTCGTATTCAGGGGGCATTTCTTACGATTATTAACGAATAGATCGTTAATATCGCAGCGCAATATTGACCACTACCTCTGCCAGCACGGCGAAAATAGACGTACATATTGTTGTATTTGAATTTCCCTTGGCGTTTCATCAAGTGACAATTGTCGGACGATTATCCGATTGGATAATCGTCATGCTCTGGATGATTAATCCGCCGCGCGTGGCATTCCCGACGTCGTACGCTGCGGCCCAGCCGCGATCGTCGCGCCGGCTGAAGATCCGTCGAATTCAAACAGCGCATTAGAATCTGTCCCTACGACTCCAGGCGCTCCGCCCGGACGCCCTCGCAGCGCAGCCCATCCATGCTCTCGTTCTCCCGCAGCACCGTCTATCCGGCCGGCGTCGGCCTGCCCGCCGCCGAACGCCTGGGCGCTCTGATCGCTGTCATGCTGGCGGTCTGCATGGCCAGTCTGGATACGGCCATTGCCAATACCGCGTTGCCCACCATCGCGCGAGACCTGCAGGCCAGCGAGGCCGGCTCCATCTGGGTCATCAGCGGCTACCAGCTTGCGATGGTGGCCGGCTTGCTGCCGGCGGCCGCGCTGGGCGAGATCCTGGGGCACCGGCGCGTCTACATCGTCGGCCTCGCGGTCTTCACGCTGGCTTCGCTGGCAAGCGGCCTGGCGCCGTCGCTGCCCGTCCTCGTGGCCACGCGCATCCTGCAAGGCCTGGGCGCGGCCGGGGTGATGAGCGTGAACGGCGCGCTGCTGCGCTTCATCTACCCCTCGCACATGCTGGGCCGCGGACTGGGCCTGAACGCCATGGTGGTTGGCCTGTCGTTTGCCGGCGGGCCGACCGTGGCGTCCGCGATTCTGTTGCTCGGCTCGTGGCACTGGCTGTTCCTGGTCAATTTCCCCATCGGCCTGCTGGCCGGGGCGCTGGCCCTGCGCGGGCTGCCGGACACCACGCGGTCCGATCACGGGTTCGACGGCATGGCCGCGGTGCTGTGCGCCATGACGCTGGGCCTGCTTGTCCTGGCCACGAACGAACTTGCCCACGGCGCCCCGTGGCCGCGTGTGGCGCTGGAAGCCGCCGTGGCGGCGGCCAGCCTCTGGCTGCTGATGCGGCGTCAGGCCGGCCATCCCGCGCCCATCCTGGCCGTGGACCTGCTGCGCCGCCCCCTCTTTGCCCTGTCTGCCGCCACCGCCGTGTGCGCGTTTGCCGCACAGGCGCTGGCCTTCGTGTCGCTGCCGTTCCTGTTCCAGACCGTGCAGGGCTACAGCCAGGTCGAGACGGGGTTTCTCATTACGCCGTGGCCCGTGGTGGTGGCCTTCATGGCGCCCATCGCGGGCCGGCTCTCGGACACCTACCCGGCCGGCATGCTGGGCGGGGTCGGACTGGCGTTGCTGGCGTTGGGGATGGCGTTGCTGGCGGTGATGCCGGCCGACCCGTCCGTGCTGGACATCTCGTGGCGCATGGCGATCTGCGGCGCGGGCTTTGGCTTTTTCCAGTCGCCCAACCTGCGGGCCATCATGACTTCCGCCCCCGCATCGCGCGCCGGCGGCGCCAGCGGCATGATCGGAACGGTGCGCCTGCTGGGCCAGGCATCGGGCGCGGCCATGGTGGCCGCGTGTTTTAACGTGTCCACCACGCACGGCGCCATCGCGGCGTTGTGGCTGGGCGCCCTGTGCGCCGGGCTGGCCTGCATCGCCAGCTTTGCCCGGCTGCGGTTCGACGCGACCGAACCGGCGCAGACGCCCGCTTCCCGCTGACGAAGCCACCCGGGCAGGCCGGCGAACGCGCCTGCCCCCAACCGCAACACTGTTGCCGTTCGTGTCGATATATTCGCCCATCGCGCCGACATATTCGTAAGATGTGCAACATCCGGCTAAATAAGGCCCGGGCCCCGTCGTTGTCCTTATGCAGGCTTGCTGCACCTTTGGGACGACGCGTATGACACAGTTTCTGAAAGACATCACCATTCGCCGCATGATCCTGGGCACCTTGCTCGTGATCAGCCTTTTCATCGCCGGCCTGTCGGCCATCAGCGTCCATGGGCTGCGCAGCGCCGGCGCCGCGCTCGCAGCCAGCAACGAACTCCTGCACGAGGTGTCCGCGCTTTCCCGCGTCAACGACCAGATCATGCGCGCCCGGCTGCGGCTGTCGCGCCAGCTGGAATATGTGGCGGAAGGGCAGAAAGACCTGGCGGCGGCGGAAGGGCGCAGCATCGCCACCGCGCTGACCGAAGCGAAGAAGCAGCAGGCGCAATTCATCGAGCTGGCCCGCGACGACACCCCGGCGGCGCTGCTGGGCACCATGCGTTCCGGCTTTGACGCCCTGGTCGACGGCATTGACGTGCAACGCCAGCATCTGGACGCGGGCGCGGTGGACAAGGCGCGCGCGCATGCGGCCGGCCCGGTCGTCACCGCCAGCCGCAGCTTCGGCAAGAGCATGGAGGAGTACGAAGCATTCGCCAAGGAGCGCGAGATCCAGCTGTGGGCGGACGCCGACGCCAACCGCCGCCAGGCCTACATCGGCATGGGCGTGGTCCTGGGAATCTGCCTGTTGCTGCTGATCCTGGGCGACCGCTATGTCGTGCATTTCGTGAAGCGTCCGCTGGATTCGCTCAAGGGTCATTTCCAGCGCATCGCGGGCGGCGACCTGACCACGCCGATTCCGTCGTTCGGCAGGAACTGCGTCGGCCAGATCATTCCCTTCCTTCAGGAGATGCAGGCCAGCCTGGTGCGCACCGTGCATGCCGTGCGCGATGGCGTGGTCGAGATCAATACGGGTTCCAGCGAGATCGCGGCCGGCAACCAGGACCTGTCCAGCCGCACCGAGCAGCAGGCGGCGTCGCTGGAGGAAACCGCGGCCAGCATGGAGCAACTGCTGTCCACCGTGACCAGCAATGCCGAAAACGCCCGGATGGCCAACGACATGGCCGCCACCGCATCCGAGGTGGTGCAGCGCGGCGGCGACGCCGTACAGGCCGCGGTCAGCACGATGCGCAAGATCGCGCAGGATTCCAGCCGCATCGAGGACATCGTCGGCGTGATCGACGGCATTGCGTTCCAGACCAACATCCTGGCCCTGAACGCGGCGGTGGAAGCCGCCCGTGCCGGCGAGGAAGGCAAGGGCTTTGCCGTGGTGGCCGCCGAGGTCCGGTCGCTGGCGCAGCGCAGCGCCGGCGCCGCCAAGGAGATCAAGCAATTGCTGGACGCGTCCGGCGCCACCGTGCAGGCCGGCTCCGCGCAGGTCGAGGCGGCGGGCCTGACGATGACGGAAATCCTGGAGACCATCGAACGGCTGACGATGCTGGTCAACGACATCGCCACCGCGTCCAACGAGCAGGTGACGGGCATCGACCAGGTCAACACCGCCGTCACGCAGATGGACCAGGTCACGCAGCAGAATGCCGCGTTGGTCGAGCAAGCCGCGGCGGCCGCCTCGTCGCTGGAGACGCAGGCGCAGCGGTTGCAGGCGGCGGTCAGCGCATTCCGCCTGCCCGCGCAGGGTCAGGACGCCGTCCAGGCCCCGGCCCATTCCTACGGCCAGCCGGCGCTGTTGCCGGCGTAGTGTCCCGCCTGACCGCCGGTAGGCCCTGATCCCTCACATCGCGGGGCCGCGGCGCCTGCGGCGGGCAGGGCCGCGCGAAGCTCGCGCGGAAAGCCTCAAAGCCCGCCCGCGCGCGGCGACAGTTCGATCACGCAGGCGTCAAGGTCCGCTTGCGCGCGCAGGCAATACCGCGCCAGACCCGCCTGCCCTTCGACGTACAGGCAGTCGTAACGCGACGTGAGCCGATGCTGCGCGCCGTCCAGTTCGACGGCCAAGGCGCCGCCGGCATTCAGGACCAGCACGCTGCGCGCGCTGCTGTGAAAAATCCAGGGATCCGCGCCGCGCACCCATTGCAGGCGGGCGTGCCAACGGCCGGGCGCATAGATCAGGTTGAAATCGCGGATCGGCCCGTCAAGCAAGCGGCAGTCCACCTGCGCATCGCCCGAAAACGCGTACGCCGCACGCGGACCCAGCGGCGCCTGGCGTTCGCCGTCCACCGTCAGTTCGATGCCGCGCCCTTCCAGCACCGTGATGATGCGCTGGTAACCGCCAAAGACGGAAAAGCCGCCGTCCTGCGCCACGTCGGCCAGCGACAGCCGCCAGTCGAACGACGCCGTATGGCCCCCGGGGTTGCAGGCGATCTCCTGGGTCGTGCCCCCGCCATTGCGCCACGGCATGCGGGGATGGTCCTCGGCCCGGTACAGCCGCACATCAGGGAAATTCATGGCCACGGATAAGTCCTGTAGGGTCCCATGGAAAAAGGCGAAATGAAACACGCGAAATTATAGGTCGCACGCCCCCGCCCGCTGCCCGCGCGGCGGTGCGGGCCTGGACGCGGCCCGCCGGAATCCGTATACTCCCCCCCTGTATCGAATCGGAGCTTGCCGTGCCGCACTCCCCGCAAGAAAAGAAACGCGTTGTCACCCGCCTGCGCCGCATCCAGGGGCAGGCGTTAGCATTGGAACGCGCGGTGAACGAAGGCACGGAATGCGGCGCGCTGCTGCAACAGCTGGCGGCGCTGCGCGGCGCCACGAACGGCCTGATGGCCGAAGTGCTGGAGAGTCATCTGCGGGAAACCTTCCTGCAGTCTGCTCAGGGAAGCCCGGCGGACCCCAGGCCCGAGACCGAATCGCAGATCGATGACCTCATGCGCATCGTCCGTTCCTATCTGAAATAACCCCCTCTACGTGGAGCATCGTTATGAAATCACGCGCAGCAGTCGCATTCGGCCCCGGCAAGCCGCTGGAAATCGTTGAGATCGATGTCGCGCCCCC
>JAEYVD010000789.1 GCA_023432075.1 Pseudomonadota bacterium
CCTGGTTGTGGCGCTGGGCCAGCGCCCGGGCCTTCTCGAAGACCTGCGCCTGGCGCGCGGGCGCGCTCACCTGAAAGGCGTCGCGCTTGAAGCGCGCGGCGTCCTTCACGTACATCGCCCGCTCGGCAATCAGCCGCACGATCTCGTCGTCCAGCCGGTCGATGTTGGCGCGCACGTCCGCCAGGGTGGCGCACAGCGGGCGGTAGGCCGGGTCGGTGTACTCGCGCAGCGGGGCGCCTTGGGTGTCGGGCTCTTGCATGCTCACTTGGTGTAGTCCGGTTGTTGCGCGGGCGCGGCCTCTTGGAAGGCGGGTTGCGCGTTGCAGTGTTCGGCAATGCGAAGAATGCGCGGATAGGGCGACAGATCGCAGCCCATGCGCTGCGCGTTGGCCACCTGCGGCACCAGGCAGCAGTCCGCCAGCGTGGGCGCGTCGCCAAAGCAGTACGCGCCGTGTCCATGACGGGCCAGCAACGCTTCCACCGCCGTCAGTCCTTCACGGATCCAATGGTGGTACCAGGCGTTCTTCTGCGCTTCGCTGGCGCCCAGCACTTCCTGCAGGTAGCGCAGGATGCGCATGTTGTTGACCGGGTGGATATCGCACGAGATGGCATGCGACAGCTCCAGCACGCGCGCGCGCGCCAGCGTGTCCGCGGGAATCAGCCGCGGTTCGGGATGCGTGGCGTCCAGGTAGTCGATGATGGCAAGCGACTGCGACAGCGCGACATCGCCATCGATCAGCAGCGGCACGCCGGCGGACGGGTTGCGCGCCACGTAGTCCGGCGCCCGCTGTTCCTGCTTGCGCAGGTTCACGGGCAGATATTCATAGGGCAGGCCCTTGAGCGCGAGCGCGATGCGCACGCGGTATGACGTGGAGCTGTTGAAGAAGTTGTGCAGTTGCATGGGTGGTATGGGGCGTGGAGTCGGTTGGCCGTGGGCGGGTCAAGCGGAAACGTTCATTCAGCCGTGATGCCGGTGCGGGCGACGACGTCGTCCCAGCGTTTGGCGTCGCGGGCAATCAGGGAACCGAATTCGGCGGGCGAGGAGGTGGCGGGCACCATGCCCTGCGCGTCGAAGGCGGTGGCGGTCGCTGGCGTCTTCAGAATGGCGTTGATCTCCTGATTCATGCGGTCGACGATGGCCTTCGGCGTGCCTTTGGGCGCCAGGGCCCCGTACCACATGTCCACGTCCGCGCCCTGCAGCCCGGCTTCGGTCAGCGTGGGCACGTCAGGCAATTGCGGCAGGCGTTTGGGGCTGCCGGTCGCGATCACCTTGAGCTTGCCGCCCTTGACCTGCGGCAGCGCCACGTGGACCGGCAGGAACATGTAGTCCAGCCGTCCGCCCAGCATGTCGGTGACGGCGCCCGCCGTGCCTTTGTAGGGCACGTGCAGCATCGTTGCGCCCGTGCGGTCCAGGAACAGCGCCATCGACAGGTGGTGGGGCGTGCCGACGCCGGGCGTGCCGTAGCTCAGCTTGCCGGGCGCGGCCTTGGCCGCCTGCACCACGTCAGCCACGGTGCTGGCGGGATTGGACGGGTGCGTGACCAGCAGCAGCGAGCCCCAGGATGTCAGGCCGACCGGCGCAAAGTCCTGCTGCGGGTCAAAGCGCAGCTTGCCCTTGTACAGGCTGCTATTCATGACAAACGTGTTGACCGTCACCAGGAAGGTGTAGCCATCGGGGCTGGCACGCGCGACCTTCTCGCTGCCGATGTTGCCGCTGGCCCCCGCCAGGTTTTCGACCACGACCGGCTGGCCCAGCGTCTGCGGCAGGCTCGCGGCCAGCTGGCGGGCGATCAGGTCGATGCCCGTGCCGGGTGTGAAGGGGACGACCAGCGTGATGGGGCGGTCGGGCCAGGCGGCGTGGCTGGCCGATGCCGCAAAGGACAGGGCCGCGGCAGCCAGAACACGTAGCAACTTGTACATGGTTTGTCTCCTTTCTCGTCGCCGGTCATGCGCCGGCTTTTCAGGGGCGGCGGGCATCGGGGCCCGCTCGCCGCGGTAAGGCGGCTCGGATGCCGGGCCGATGATCCTGCTATATGTAGGGGGCACGCTCCTTCAGCGCTGCCGGGTCAAAGCCGGCGACCTGCTTGTAGCGCCGGGAAATGCCTTCCAACTCATCGAGGCTGATGACGTCCTCGATGCGCGCGTAGGGCTTGTCCGCCGAACGCACGTGGACTTCGCGCAGGATCGCGTCCGGAGGATTGCTGCGATTGGTCAGGACCACGCGCGTCGTGGCTTCAACGCGGACGCGGTCGTACTGTTGCAACGCGTCGGGCGTCAGGCCCAAGCGCTTGAGCTGGCCGGTCAGGTAGCGGGCATCCACCACGGCCTGGCCCGCACCGTTGGAGCCGCGCGGGACCATGGGGTGGGCCGCGTCGCCCAGCAACGTCATGCGGCCCTGCGTCCATGTGGGCAGCGGGTCCTGGTCGACCATCGGGTATTCCAAAATCGAGTCTGCGTCCTGAATCAGCTTGGCCACGTCCAGCCAGTCGAAGTGCCAGTCGGCAAAGGCGGGAAAGAAATCCTCCAGCTTTCCGCTGCGGTTCCAGTCGCGTACGGCGGGCTGCTCGGCCTCGATCTCGGCCACCCAGTTCACCAGCTGGTTCCCGTCGGCGTCGATGTTGTCGCGAATGGGGTAGATCACCATCTTGCCGGTGGACAGCCAGCCGGCACGCACCATGCTCGCGCCCGACAGGAACGGCTTGCAGCGCGTGGTGCCGCGCCACATGTTCACACCCGAATAGCGCGGCGCGCCCTCGTTTGGATAGAGCTGCTTGCGCAGCACGGAATGAATGCCGTCGCAGCCGACCGCGATGCGTCCGCGCACGGGCGGCAGTGCATGGCCGTCGTTGTCCTGAAAGGTGGCCGTGACCGTGTCGGCGTCCTGGGTCACGCCCGTGCAGCGCGCATTGACCGTGACGCTGTCCTCGCCCAACCGTTCGCGCACGGCGGCAAGCAGTGTCATCTGCAGGTCGCCCCGATGGATGGAGTATTGTGGCCAGTCGTAGCCGGCGTCGATCCCTGCGGGCTCGCCATAGATGAACTGGCCGTGCCGGGTATAGAAGACCGATTCGCGCGTGCGCACCGCGATGGCGTCCAGCGCGGGAAGCAGGCCCAGTTCGTCCAGTTCGCGCGTGGCGTGCGGCAGCAGGTTGATGCCCACGCCAAGCGGCCGGATGTCGCGTACGGCCTCGAACACGCGGCAGGGGATTCCCGCCTGATGCAGGCTGAGCGCCAGCACCAGGCCGCCGACGCCCGCGCCGATGATGATGACGTCGGTGTCCGTGCGCATCGTCACACCATCTGCACGCTGAGCGTGCCCAGTCCGTCCACGCCGCCAACCATTGTGTCGCCGCGCACCACGGGGCCGACGCCTTCGGGCGTGCCGGTGTAGATCAGGTCGCCGGCCTCGAGGCGGAAGTATTTCGAGAGATACGCAATGGTTTCCGCGATGGACCAGATCAGCTTGCCGATGTCGCTGCGCTGGCGGTCGGCGCCGTTGACCTGCAGCCAGATGCCGGCCTGCTCGATGCCGCGCACCGATTGCGCCGGATGCAGCGGGCCGATCGGCGCGCTCTGGTCGAACGCCTTGCCCAGTTCCCACGGGCGGCCGGCTTCGCGCATCTTCATCTGCAAATCGCGGCGTGTCATGTCCAGGCCGACGGCGTATCCCCACACGTGGTGCAAGGCATCGTCGACGGAGATGTTGGCGCCGCCCTTGCCGATGGCCGCGACCAGCTCGATCTCGTAATGCAGGTTGGACGTTTCGGGCGGATAGGGCAAAGAGAGGGTGCTGCCTTCTGCAACAGGCACGACGGCGTCGGCCGGCTTGCAGAAGAAGAACGGCGGTTCGCGGTCGGGGTCAAAGCCCATCTCGCGCGCGTGGGCGGCGTAATTGCGGCCCACGCAGTACACGCGGCGCACGGGAAAACTGTCCTGGCTGCCGGCGATGGGCACGGCAACGGGAGCGGCGGGAGCAAACACAAACGACATGGGTCACCCTTTGAAGGCGGAGGGAAATTGGAATCTCGGCCGT
Organism: Pseudomonadota bacterium; assembly: GCA_023432075.1. Lineage (GTDB taxonomy): Bacteria > Pseudomonadota > Gammaproteobacteria > Burkholderiales > Burkholderiaceae_B > Achromobacter. Next base: position 4,033 of record JAEYVD010000789.1, read on the forward strand.
ATTCGCGGCCAGCTCCGGCCGCGTGCTGCCACGTGCGGCCGTGTACGTGCGTCAGCCGACGCGTTCTTCGCGCCACAGGCCCAGCGCGTCCTGCACCGGCCGATCGGAATAGCTGAAGAGCGTGACGTCTTCCAGCGCGGCAAGCTGCACCGGCATCCAGGAGGGCGCGACGAACACATCGCGCGGCCCAAAATGAAACTCCTGGTCGCCGATGCGCGCCGTGCCCCGGCCTTCGACCACGCTGTACACCGTGGAATCGGTCGTGCGCGTGGTCTTGCCCTGAAAGCCTGCCGGCAGGAACTGCATGAAGGTGGCCATCGTCGGCATGGGATAGCCGCCCGTCGCCGGATTCAGGTAGCGCAGCTTGACGCCATCCCAGGGGTCGAGCTCGCCGTGCCGGTACAGGGCGTCCAGCGCCTCGCGGCTGCGTTCGTAGGGGTAGTTGAAGATGGGCGAGGTGCCGCTGGAAACCTGATGCCGCACGGGCGCCATGTTGTGGCCAAAGCGCGCCATGCTGTCGCCTTCGGGCCGCGTGACCGGCTGCGTGGCGGACGGATAGTTCTCGGCAAAGCCGGCATCCAGGAAGCGCAGCAGCGGAATGTCCAGGCCGTCCAGCCAGACCACCGGCTCGCCGCCTTCCACGGTTTCGGCGTTGCCGTGGTCGTGCCAGGTCCACGAGGGCGTAATGATGAAGTCGCCGGGGTGCATCGTGGTGCGCTCGCCGTTGACGGCGGTATACGCGCCACGGCCCTCGACGATGAAGCGCAGGGCCGATTGCGTGTGGCGGTGGCTGGGCGCGATTTCGCCCGGCAGGATGAGCTGCAGGCCCGCGTACAGGCTTTGCGTGATGCTGGCCTGGCCCGGCAGACCGGGGTTTTCCAGGATCAGCACGCGGCGCACTGCTTCTTCCGCGGTGATCAGCGACCCGGACGCCATCACGTCGTCACGCACGTCGTCGTACTTCCAGAGGGCGGGCACGCAGCGCGGCGCGGGTTGGCGCGGCACCAGGTTGTGCAGCGATTCCCACAGCGGGGCCATGTGTTTCTTGGCGATGCGCGCGTAATAACGGGCGCGGTCCGAAGCGGCGCTGTCCGCGCCGGCGCAATGACCGTCGTGCATGGTTGTCTCCTGTATGTCCGGCTGGTGCCGGCTTCTACGGGCGGCCGCCGCGTAAGTTCGCGGCTGGTCCTGATATGGAGACGATTATGCGAGCAGGAGCTATGTGGTTTGAAATGAAATTATCTTATTATCCATACCAATAACCATATACATACGAGACAAACCTCCCACCAAGAGGGCCTGCATGGACTGGACCCATCGCTTGCGGCTGCGCAATCTGAAGATGCTGCTCAGCCTGGCCCAGACCCGCAACATCAGCCACTCGGCCGCGATGCTCAACACGACGCAACCGGGCCTGTCGAAATGGCTGAAGGATCTGGAAGACGATATTGGCCTGCCGCTCTTCGAGCGGCACGCGCGCGGCCTGCGCCCGACGCCGCATGGCGACGTGCTGATCGCGCACGCGCAGCGCGTGGAGTCGCAACTGGATCGCGCCAGCGCGGACATGGCGGCCCTGCGCGAGGGCGGCGGCGGGCGCGTCGTGATCGGCGCATCCGGCGCGTCGGCCTCCGACACCGTGCCGCTGGCGGTGATGAAGCTGCTGGAACGCATGCCGCAGGCGCGCGTGAAACTGGTCGAGGGAACGACCGATCGTCTGCTGGCCCAACTGGCGCAAGGGGAACTGGATATCGTGGTGGGACGGTCTGCGCCGGAGCATCATGATCCCGCGATCCGCTTCGAGGCGCTCTACCTGGAACCCATCCACCTGGTGGCGCGGCCTCGCCATCCGCTCTTCGCGGTGGAGCAACCAAGCTGGCAGGACCTGCTGTCCTACCGCTGGATCCTGTGGCCCAAGGGCACGCCCATCCGCAACGCGGTCGACGCCGCGCTGGCCGCGGCCGGACAGACGCCGCCGCCCGACCATATCGAATCCAATTCCGTCACCGTCAACC
>JAEYVD010000823.1 GCA_023432075.1 Pseudomonadota bacterium
CCCGTTGTTTAAAAGATCCGGGCCCCGCCCCGGGGGGACGCGCGCTGCGCTCGGGGGGGCCCTCTACGGGATCAGCTTGGTCAGGAGACCGGAAATGATGCTGTACAGGATCGCGCCACCCACGGCCCACCAGAACCCGTTGACCTGGAATCCCTTGAGCACGGAGCCCACGAACCAGAACAGCAAGGCGTTGATGACGATGAGGAAAAGCCCGAGGGTAACGATCGTGATGGGCAGCGTCAGCAGCACCAGGACCGGCTTGACCAGCATGTTCACCAGGCCCAGCACCAGCGCGGCGATGAGCGCCGAACCGAAACTGGCCACCGTGATGCCGGGCAGCAGGTAGGCAACGGCCAGCAAGGCCACCGCGTTCAGGATCCAGACGAGTATCAGTGTCACCATGTTCGAACTCCTGTATTGACGCTCCGCGGACCCGTCGACGCCGGGCGAAGACGGGCGTGACCCGCAGACCGGAAAATCCGCGCCGACATGGCGCGGCATTTTCCTATTGTGCTACATCCATCAATAGCGGTAGTGATTGGGCTTGTAGGGGCCTTCGACCGGCACGCTGATGTAGTCGGCCTGATCCTGGCGCAGCGTCGTGAGCTTGACGCCCAGCTTCTTCAGGTGCAGGCGGGCGACCTTCTCGTCCAGGTGCTTGGGCAGCACGTAGACTTCGCCGGACTTGTAGGCTTCGTTGCGCGTGAACAGTTCGATCTGGGCGATCGTCTGGTTGGCGAACGAGGACGACATCACGAACGAGGGGTGGCCGGTGGCGCAGCCCAGGTTCACGAGACGGCCCTGCGCCAGCAGGATGATGCGCTTGCCGTCCGGGAAGATGACGTGGTCGACTTGCGGCTTGATCTCTTCCCATTGGCAGTCGGCCAGGGCAGCGACGTCGATTTCGTTGTCGAAGTGGCCGATGTTGCAGACGATGGCCTGGTCCTTCATGGCGTTCATGTGCTCGCGCGTGATCACATGGTAGTTGCCGGTGGCGGTGACGAAGATGTCGCCGTGGGCGGCGGCTTCTTCCATCGTCACGACCTTGAAGCCTTCCATGGCGGCCTGCAGGGCGCAGATCGGGTCGATTTCGGTGACCCACACTTGCGCGCGCAGCGCGACCAGCGCCTGGGCGCAGCCCTTGCCCACGTCGCCGTAACCGGCCACGACGGCGATCTTGCCGGCGACCATCACGTCGGTGGCGCGCTTGATGCCGTCAACCAGCGATTCGCGGCAGCCGTACAGGTTGTCGAACTTGGACTTGGTGACCGAGTCGTTGACGTTGATGGCGGCAAACGCCAGCTCGCCCTTCTGCGACATCTGGTACAGGCGATGCACGCCGGTGGTGGTTTCTTCGGTCACGCCCTTGATCAGCGCCAGGCGGGTCGAGTACCACTTCGGATCGCGCTTGAGCGTTTCCTTGATGGCGGCGAACAGGATGCGCTCTTCGTCGCTGCCCGGGTTGGCCAGGACAGAGAGGTCCTTTTCGGCCTTGGTGCCCAGGTGCAGCATCAACGTGGCGTCGCCGCCATCGTCCAGGATCATGTTGGCGTTCTGGCCGTTGGGCCATTCGAAGATCTTGTGCGTGTACTGCCAGTACTCTTCCAGCGTCTCGCCCTTGACGGCGAAGACCGGCGTGCCGGACGCGGCGATGGCGGCGGCGGCGTGGTCCTGCGTGGAGAAGATGTTGCACGAGGCCCAGCGCACTTCGGCGCCCAGCGCCACCAGCGTTTCGATCAGAACGCCGGTCTGGATGGTCATGTGCAGGCTGCCGGCGATGCGCGCGCCCTTGAGCGGCTGCGACGCGGCGAATTCCTCGCGGATGGCCATCAGGCCGGGCATTTCGGTTTCGGCGATGGCGAGTTCGCGGCGGCCCCAGCCGGCCAGCGACATATCGGCAACGAGGTAGTCGGTAAAGGATTTATCAGTCACAGCGTTCATGGTGTGTAGGCTCCACGTGAATTACGAACGGCGCACGAGATGGCCGGACAACGCGAATACACCACGACAGTCGAGTGCTCGCCTTTCCCGCCATACGCGACAAAGGTGAGCGCCGTTGCTGTAGCGACGCGCAGGGCGCGGCGCTTGAACAAGGATTCCTGAGCCTGGCGAGCCGGGGTCCGCATGGGGCGGCCACACAAGGGGGGCCACCTGGGGGACCGCAGGGTCGTCGCAACGCTCCTCAGGATTGCCGGGCATTGTACAAGGTTGGCGCCCCGAACGGCCAGCAAATCCGGGACGCGCGTCTGTATCAGGTTGTGGTGGCCCAGGCGTTGGCCGCCCCGCGCGAATCCCCCTGCGTCAGCGGCACCAGTGCATCCAGCAGATCCGCGGCGACCGAATCCCAGCTGCGGGTCAGCGCGTGCGCCCGCACGGCGTCGCGGTCCAGCGGCAGCGCGGCCAGGCAGGCACGCTTCAGGTCGTCGTCCAGCCGGCCCGTGACGCCCTCCTGCACCACGGCAATGGGCGCCTCGCTGCGGAAGGCGGCAACCGGCGTGCCGCAGGCCATCGCCTCCAGCATGACGAGCCCGAAGGTATCGGTCAGGCTGGGAAACACGAAGACGTCGGCCGCCGCGTAATACCCCGGCAGCGCGCCATCCTGCTGCATGCCCAGGTAGACCGCGTCCGGAAAACGCTTTTTCAGGCGCGCCTCGTCGGGCCCCGCGCCCACCACCACCTTCGTGCCGGGCAGATCCAGCGAGAGAAAGGCATCCAGATTCTTTTCCTTTGCCACGCGGCCCACGCTCAGCCAGACGGGCCGGGGCAGATCCCGGAACGCCTGGCTGGACGAGGGCTGGAACTTGCGCGGATCCACCCCGCGCGACCAGACCCGCAGATTCGCCAGACCGCGCCGCACCAGGATGTCGCGCACCGTGGGCGTGGGCACCAGCACGCACTGCGATGGCCGGTGAAACCAGCGCAGGTAGCGCCACGGCAGCGCGGCGGGGATGCCCATGCGCGCCTCCAGGTAGTCCGGAAACATGGTGTGAAAGGACGTGGTGAAGCGCCAGCCGCGCCGCAGCGCCATGCGGCGGGCAGCCAGCCCCAGCGGGCCTTCCGTGGCAATGTGCAGCGCGTCGGGGATGGTGTCGCCCAGCACGCGGCGCAATTGCCGCCCGGGCGTGAGGCATAAGCGCAGATCGGGTTCGGAAGGCGCGGGGAGGGTTCGGCTGCCCTCGGGGCTCACCACGATCAGCTCGTGGCCCCATTCGCTGAGGATCTGCCGCATGGTCGTCCAGGTGCGGACGACGCCGTTGACT
>JAEYVD010000825.1 GCA_023432075.1 Pseudomonadota bacterium
CGCCGCCGCCGCGAGGCCATCCGCCTGCGCCGCGAACTGGATCGCATCCAGGCCGCCGCCAACGGCACCACGCCTGTCGTGCCCCCCGAAGCCGTCGCTCCCATGTCGCCGCTGTGACATCGCGCCGCCTTTTTTGCACCGAATTACCGCATGAGTCCGAATAGTGGATTTTGAACCTTGGTGGTTGATTTTCGTCCCGGTGCTGTTCGCGCTGGGCTGGCTGGCCGCGCGTTTCGATATCCGGCAGATGCTGCGGGAAACGCGCAGCCTGCCTGACTCCTATTTCCGCGGGCTCAACTTCCTGCTCAACGAAGAGCCGGACCGCGCCATCGACGCGTTCGTCGAGGTCGCCAAGCTGGACCCGGAAACCACGGAGCTGCACTTTGCCCTGGGCAGTCTGTTTCGCCGCCGCGGCGAAATGGAGCGCGCCATCCGCGTGCATCAAAGCCTGCTGAACCGCTCCGACCTGCCGCAGGCCGAGCGCGAACACGCGCAGCACGAACTGGCGCAGGACTTCCTGAAGGCCGGGATGCTGGACCGGGCCGAAAGCGGTTTCGAGCAGCTCAAGGACACGCGTTACGCGTTGCCCGCGCTGCGCTCGCTGATCCGCATCTATGAATCCGAACACGATTGGCCGCGAGCGATCGAGGCCGTCAAGACCTTGCAGGGCCTGGTCGACGAGCCCGTCCCGCAAATCGTGCACTACTACTGCGAACAGGCGCAGACCGCGCTGGCGGCCAAGCCCGCCGACATTGAAGGCGCACACAAGGCGCTGGACGCCGCGGACCACGCGCTGGCCACCACCGAGGCCGCTTCGAGCAAGGGCGCCAAGGTGCGAACCGCCATGCTGCGCGCGCGCCTGGCGCTGATCGAACAGGATCCCAAGCGCGAAAGGCTGTACCTCGAATCGGTCATGACCGACGCGTCCGAGTACGCCGGATTGGTGGCCGAGCAGTTGCTGGCGAACTACCGCAACGCCAACCAGGCCGCCGCGGGCCTGGATTTTCTGCAAAAGCAGTATGGCCGCCATGCGTCCCTGGATCTGTTCAATGTCGTGTTCCGCGAACTGCGCGTGCAGCAGGGCGCGGCAACCGCGTGGGCCTTCGCGCGCGGCGCGCTGCGCAGCCATCCTTCCCTGCTGGGCCTGGATCGCCTCCTGGAGGCAGAACTGGCCAATGGCGATAGCGATGGCGATCACGGTCCGGTGCCGGGCGCGGACTTGACGCTGCTGCGCAGCCTGATCCACAAGCACACGCAACGGCTTGATCGCTACGCATGCCGCAATTGCGGTTTTCAAGCGCGTCGCTTTTACTGGCAATGTCCCGGCTGCAACGCCTGGGAAACCTATGCGCCGCGCCGCCTGGAAGAACTTGAATGAACTCTTTTCCCGCCGAAGCCATTTCGCGTAGCCGCGTGCTCGTGGTTGGCGACGTCATGCTGGACCGCTACTGGTTCGGCGAAGTGGAGCGCATCTCGCCCGAGGCGCCGGTGCCGGTCGTGCGGGTTGCCCGCCGCGAAGACCGTCTGGGCGGCGCCGCCAACGTGGCGCGCAACGTGGCTGCGCTGGGCGGCCATGTCACGCTGGTTGGCGTGCTGGGTCAGGACGAAGCGGGCGACAGCGTCCGGCGCCTGTCGACCGAGGCTGGCATCCAGGGCGACCTGATTGCCGACGACGCGCTGCACACGACGCTGAAAATGCGCGTCCTGGGCCGCCAGCAGCAGCTCTTGCGCGTGGACTTCGAACAGCATCCCTCCCAGGCCGCGCTGGACGCGGTGGACGCGGCACTGGCGCGCCACCTGGCCAACCACGACATCGTCGTGCTGTCCGATTACGCCAAAGGCGTGCTGACCCGGGTGGAGTCGCTGATTGCGCTGGCGCGCAGCGCAGGCATCCCGGTGCTGGTGGATCCCAAGGGCGACGACTACTCGCGCTATCGCGGCGCGACTCTGGTCACGCCCAACCGCTCGGAAATGCAGCAGGCGGTCGGCCGCTGGAATTCCGAAGCTGAATTGACCGATCGCGCGCAGCGCCTGCGCGCCGACCTGGACCTTGAAGCCCTGCTTGTGACGCGGTCCGAGCAGGGCATGACTTTGTTTTCCGATGCGGGACGCGACCACACCGATGCGCAGGCGCACGAAGTGTTCGACGTGTCCGGCGCGGGCGACACCGTGCTTGCCACGCTGGCGGTCACGCGCGCCATCGGGCTGCCCTGGGCCGAAGCCATGGGCTGGGCCAACAAGGCCGGCGGGATCGCCGTGGGCAAGCTGGGCACGTCCGTCGTCACCGCCGCGGAATTGGCAGGAGAATCCTCATGATCGTCGTTACCGGAGCCGCGGGCTTCATTGGCAGCAACCTGGTTCGCGGGCTCAACCGCCGCGGCATCGAAGACATCATTGCCGTCGATGACCTGACCGAAGGCGACAAGTTCGTCAATCTCGTCGATTGCAAGATCGCCGACTACATGGACAAGGACGACTTCCGCCGCCGCGTCGCCGACGGCAGCCTGCCGGACATCCGCGCAGTGCTGCACCAAGGCGCGTGCTCGGACACGACCGAGCGCAACGGCCGCTACATGCTGGACAACAACTACCGCGTCACGCTGGAGCTCTTCGAGTTCTGCCAGACGCGCCGCGTGCCGTTCCTGTATGCGTCCTCCGCGGCCGTGTATGGCGGGTCGACGACCTACGTCGAGCATCCCGACAATGAAGGCCCGCTGAACGTTTATGGCTATTCCAAGCTGCTGTTCGACCAGGTGCTGCGCAAGCGCTTGGACAGCCTGACGGCGCAGGTCGTCGGCTTGCGGTACTTCAACGTGTACGGCCCGCACGAACAGCACAAGGGCCGCATGGCCTCGGTGGCCTTCCACAACATGAACCAGTTCCTGGAGCATGGGCACGTGCGCCTCTTCGCGGGTTGGGACGGCTATGTGGATGGCGGCCAGAGCCGCGATTTCATCTCGGTCGAAGACGTCGTCGCGGTAAACCTGCATTTCCTGGATCATCCCGAGCAATCCGGCATTTTCAACTGCGGCACCGGCAAGGCGCAGCCGTTCAATGACGTGGCGGCCGCGGTGGTCAACACGCTGCGCGCCGAGCGGGGCGAGGCCGAGCTTACGCTTGCGCAACTGGCCGAACTGGGCCTGATCCGCTACATCCCGTTCCCGGACGACCTCAAGGGCCGCTACCAAAGCTACACGCAGGCCGATGTCACGCAGCTTCGCGCCGCCGGCTTCACGGCGCCCATGCGCGATGTCCAGACGGGCGTGGCCGAATACGTGCGCTACTGGCGCGCGCGCAAGTAGCCCTTCGGCAGTTGATCGGAAAAGGCCACCGCCATTGAACTGACCCCCGAAGTCGGACATTGATCCAATC
>JAEYVD010000581.1 GCA_023432075.1 Pseudomonadota bacterium
AGGCTTCGGCGCAGGGACAGGAAGCGCTCGAAGATCAGCGCCAAGCCCAGCACGGATGTCGCCAGCAGGGGCCAGATGGGCCAGCCGGCCTCGCGCAGAATGGAAAGCAAAGCGTCAACTCCTGAGAGCCGCAGGCGCCGGATGGGGCGCGTCGTGGCGTCTGAACAAGCCGAAACTGTAACGGCGCGGCGCGCCTGTGGCAAGGCAGGGCGATCCCGAAACTATCCACAGAATCTGTGGATAATTCTGTGCAGAACTCAGCCAGAAGGCTTATAGGCACAGGGCTTGCGCTTGTTTGCTTCAATTGAGCGCAGCGCCTTATCGCATAAAAGAATATATAAATCATGAACTTACACCGAATTTGCTGCGTTTCTGGGCCGTTGCTGCAAATTTCTGGAGACGCGGTATCATTGCGGCCCGCTCCGCCTGCCCTGTGGACAGGTTCGCATCGGAAAGCCCCATGACAATTGAACTCCCAGTCACAAACAACGCATTTGCGCGGGAAATCCTTACAGTTGCCCAGTTGAACCAAGCAGTGGGGCAGTTGTTGGAGCGCAGCATCCCGGCGCTGTGGGTGCGTGGAGAGATTTCCAACTTCACGCAGGCGGCTTCAGGACATTGGTACTTCACGCTCAAGGACAGCCGGGCCGCCGTGCGGGCCGTCATGTTCCGCGGCCGCGCCAGCGCCGTGGGGTTTGTGCCCCGGGCGGGCGATCAGGTTGAGATCCGGGCCCGGGTTTCCCTGTACGAGCCACGGGGCGACTATCAGCTGCAGGCTGACGCCATGCGGCGGGCAGGATTAGGGAATCTGTACGAGGCCTTTCTGCGCCTGAAAGAACAACTGGCCTCCGAGGGGCTGTTCGATCCGGCTCGCAAGCGAGAGCCAATCCGGTTGCCCCGCGCGATCGGCGTGATCACCTCGCTGCATGCCGCGGCGCTGCGCGACGTGCTGTCGGCGCTGGCCCGGCGGGCGCCCCAGGTTCCGGTCATCATCTATCCGGCCCCGGTTCAGGGGGCGGACGCCGCGAACAAGCTGGCCGCCCAGTTGCGCCTGGCCAATGAACGGGCAGAAGTGGATACGTTGCTGCTCGTGCGGGGCGGCGGCAGCATCGAAGACCTCTGGAGCTTCAACGACGAGGAGCTGGCGCGCCAGGTGGCGGTCAGCGAGATTCCCGTCATCAGCGGCGTGGGCCACGAAACCGACTTCACCATCGTGGACTTCGTGTCCGACCTGCGGGCGCCCACGCCCACCGCCGCAGCCGAACTGGCGTGCGCGCCGCGCGCCGAATTGCTTGGCCGCGTCATGCAGACCCTGCAAACGATGGTGCGGAGCCAGCAACGGCGGCTGGAGCGGGCGGCGCAGCGCCTGGATCGCGCCAGCGCGCAGCTCGTTTCCCCCGCGCAGCGCCTGCAGCACCAGCGCGAACGCTTGAACAGTCTGCAGTACCGGCTGGCTTCGGCCTGGTCGGCGCCGCAAGGCCGGCGCACCGCGCGGGTCAATCTCCTGGCGCAGCGCCTGACCCATCGCGTGCCCGACACGGGCCGGGCCGCGGAACGCCTGGCCGGCGCCGTACGTCAGTTGGGTCAGGCCCAGGCGCGATTGCTCGTCGAGCGTCGCAACCGGCTTGCCGCCGCGTCCGCGCAATTGCGCGCGTTGGATCCGGGCAACACGCTGGCGCGCGGTTACGCGATTGCTCGAGACGAGCAGGGCCGCATTGTTCGTGACGCAGCCGCGCTATCGGCGGGCCAGCCCCTGGACCTGAGCTTTGCGCAGGGCGGGGCGCAGGTTCAGGTGCAATCCACGCGTTCCACGCGCGACCCCAGCTGATCTTTCCGCGCCGCAAATCCTTTCCACCCAAACCCTGGCGGCAGGATGTTCCACGACAGAAATCTGAAATGGGCGGCTACCGGTCTGGCCGCGGCGATATGGGCAACGGGGGTTGGCTCCGTGGCCCTTGCGGAAACCGCGACCAAATCTCCGGCGGCGGCAGCGGCAGCAGCTACCGCGCCCTCCGTCACGCCGCCCGCCGCCGCAGCCGCCGATTGCAACTGCGCGTCGCCGTACCGCGAATACAAACACGCCGGCACCCCGCAGACCGAGGCGCTGTTCGCGGCAGTCAGCCGCAACGACGAGGCCGCGTTCCTGGCCGCGCTGGCGCAGGTGGAGCGCCCGGGCGACTATGCCCTGAACGGCTTGCCGTTGCTGCACGCTTTGCTGATGCCGCCCCGCGGCCTGCGATCGCAGTACGTATATTGGGACCTGACGCCGGAAGATTCCGCGCGGCTGCGCCAGGCCCGCGAAGCCGGCCTGCCGGCCCGCGCGCGCATGCTGGCGGCATTGCTGGCCACCAAGCCGGCGCTGGATGACATCACGTACGAGTCGCGCCGCCCACCACTGCACCTGGCCCTGCTGTATGGCACGCCGGAGACGATGGAGGCGTTGCTGGCCGCCGGCGCCAACCCGGACCAGCGCGGCGACGCCAATGACACAGCCCTGGAATTCCTGCTGAATCGCGATTTCGAATATGCGGTGCGCATGACCTACCTGCCGCGCCTTGTGGATCGCAAGCCCATGACGCGGATGGTGGTTGCCTTGTTCGGCGCCGGCGCCAGCCGCCCCTATGCGGCGCTGGACACCGCAGACAAGGCCGCCGCGTCGAGCGCGATCACGGACGGGCAAGGCAGGGTGAGGCCAGCGGCCGACTTCCTGTCCTGGCTGCCGCTGGTGGAATTGACCGAAGGCGCGGACGCCCTGCGCGCACTGGCCGCCTCGGGCAGCCGTCCCGCCTATGAAGAGGAGCTGACCGCGCTGGCGCTTGCTGCCTACCAGGGCGATGCGCAGGCCGTGTCGTTTTTGATGGAGCAGGGGCCGCGCACGATCCCCGCCACGGGTTGGGGTGAGAGCGGGGACCGCGATGTGTGGCTGGACGCGGCGCAGGCGGCGGTTGAAGGCGGGCACCCCGAGGTCGCCGGGTTGCTGCTGCGCGGGGACATGCCCTTTGCGCAACGCGGCCCGCAGGTGGGCTCAGGCAGTCTGATCTTCGCCAGACCCCAGATGGGCAACCGGCCCATCATGAACCTGGCCGCTCAGCGCGGCGACGCGCAGACGGTGCGGCGCCTGCTGGCCTTGGGGGCGCCGGTCGATGGCGACCCCGCCGAACCCCATGGCAACACGCCGCTGGCCGATGCCGTGCAGGCCGGCCAACCTGACGCCGTCAAGGCGCTGCTCGCCGGGGGCGCCGATCCCGGCTTGCGGCGCGACGGCTATGACCGCCAGTCAGCCCTGGAGGCCGCGGTGCGGGCCGGGGATACCACGCTGCTGCGCACGCTGTTGTCCGCGATGAAGCCCGGCGCCTTGCGCGCGGCGCTGCAAGATCCCGCCGGCTCGCTCGTGGCGCAACTGTTGCGGCAGCCGGGCGGGCAGGGCGCGGCAGTCCTGCGCATGTTCGCGGACGCGGGATTCGACATGAAAACCCTGGATGCGGGCGCCATCCGCCAGGCGCTGGAAAGCCGCGATACGGCGCTGGCGCTGATGTTGATCGACGCCGGCGTGCCGGTGAATCCGGCCCCGCCGGCGGCCGCCCGGGACGCCGCGCCTGCGCGACCGGATGATGCGCGCGGAACGCCGCCCCTGCTGCTGGCTGCCACGTCCGGCCAGATCGCGGTCGTCGACGCGTTGCTTGCCAAGGGCGCGGACCCGGCCGCCCTCGCGCCGGACGGCGAAAACGCCTTGTATTGGCTGATCGGCCGTCAGGACGCCGCCATGCTGGACCGGCTGCTGCGCGCCGGCGCCCGGTTCGATGACCCGCGGCTACCGGCCGCGCCCCACCCGTACGCGCTGCTCAATGCGGCCGTGGTGTCGGGCGATATCGACACGGTGCGCCGCGTGAGTGCCGCCAATGGCCAGGCGATCGCACAGGCCTGCCTGCCGGATAACGCCGAGTTCGTGCTGGTCGACAAGCCCGGCTACTTTGCGCAACTGCATGCGGCCGGGTTCACCGGCCAGGAATCGGGATGCGCGCGCGATGGCCGCCAGTTGCCCGAGCGCGTCGTGACGATGCTGCTGCAAAGCCGCCAGCAGATTACCGCGCGGTACGACACCGTGGTCCAGGTGCTGCGGCATTTCAAGGACGCCGGGGGCGATCTGGATGCGCCACAGGCCGGCGGCGACACGCCGCTGAATGCCGCGATACGTCTGGGCCGCCGGGACCTGGCGAGCGCGCTGCTGGACGCGGGCGCGAGCCCGGACGCAGGCGCCGCCGCGGGTCGTGGTCCGGCGTGGACTGCGCTTGAAACCGGCCAGCCCGGGATGCTGGTCTTGCTGGCGCGGCATCATGCGCGGTTCGACGCGGCCGTCGCCCCGTCCGGACAGTCGTTTCGCAGGGCGCTCGTCTGCCAGTCCGATCCGGTCTTCGCGCGGACCCTGCAGGACGCGGGCGTCACGCTTGAAGCGGACTGCGCGCCACCGGCCGCGCAAGGCCGGCGCCTGGGCGCCAAGGCCGCGAACAAGTCTTCCGAAGCCATCCGCGTGCCTGGACACTATTTCCTGAGCGGTGTTCGGGAGGTCGGCAGCGAATTGCTGCTGCGCGACGACGGCTGCTTCGACTATTTCCTGAGCTATGGCGCCGTCGACATCAATGCGCGCGGAATCTGGCGCGCCGACGGCAAGCAGCTATTCCTGGACACGCCGCCGATGCGGCCGTTTTCAGCCATCGCCGATGTGCGCGCCGACAGCCTGCCCGCCGAGCCCGGCATGCTGACGGTGCGGGTGTATCACCGCGGCAGGCCGGTCAGCATCGACGTGGCGGTGTCGTCGGCCGATGCGGATTACGGTGGCGGCCCGCGCCGATCGGAAGGCGCGGACGGTGTCAGTGTGCCCATCGCCGAGGGCGCGCTGAAGTCCCTGGCCGTCTTCGTGCCGTTGCCGGCTGGCGAACGCTGGCATGAGGTGGACGTGAGCCGAATCGATCCGGCCACCCGGTCCATACGCATCGATATCGACGTGCCCGACGGCGCGGCCAGCGCTCCGCTGCATAAAGTCCTGGCCGTGGCGGACGACGGCGCCTTGGTTGAGACCGCCAACGGCAGGGAACTGCGCTACACGAAATGACGCAAGGCAGGCGCCTTGCGCGGGCGTACCGACGGCCTGGTCATAAGCATGTGCCCGTTAACCCCGCGCCAGCGCGGGGTTAACACGGTATCCTCAGGAGTTGCCGATACAATTGACCGGCTTGATCGTGCTCTCAACAGAAGGAACCATCACATGGCACATACTCTTC
>JAEYVD010000842.1 GCA_023432075.1 Pseudomonadota bacterium
CAAGCTGGGCGTGAAAGTGCCGCACGCCGCCTACCGCGGCGCCGCGCCGGTCATCACCGACCTGCTCGGCGGCCACATCGCCATGACGATGGACAACATCTCGACCGCCGCGCCGCTGGCTTCGCAAGGCAAGGTCAAGGCGATTGCCGTCGCCTCGATCAAGCGCGCCGCCCAGTTGCCCAACGTGCCGACGCTGGACGAGCAAGGCCTGAAGGGCTTTGACATGCCGACGTGGCAAGGTGTCTTCGCGCCGGCCGGTCTTCCCGCCGACGTGTTGGCCGCCTATTACGCCGCGTTGCAGGACGTGCTGAAGCAACCCGCGCTCGTCGAGAAGATGGCGGGCTTGGGCTCGGAGCCCGTCACCGGCATGACGCCCGAGAAGTTCAGCGCATTCCTGGACAACGACCGCAAGCAATGGGCGGACATCGTCAAGGCCGCGAACATCAGCCTGGAGCAGTAACGCGCGGTTGGCGGCTTCAGTCGGCGTAAAGCAAAACGCCAGACCCTATCGGGACTGGCGTTTTTTTTGCAGCGGGGATTCGGCGCGTCGATTCCGATAAGCAAGCGCGCAGAGGACGATGCGAGGTGTCCGATGCGCGCCGGCTCAGGCCGGCATGCGCGCCGCGATTTCGGCGATAAGACGGCGCGCGGCCTCCAGCTTGTTGCCGGCGGGCAGCGGGTGGGCGCCTTGGGCATCGAACAGCACCAGCTCGGTGGTGTCTGCGTCCATTACCTTGTGCGCCAGATTGCCGACCAGCAGCGGAATGCCCTTGCGCGTGCGCTTGGCTTCGGCGTGCTCGGCCAGCTTTTCGGTTTCTGCGGCAAAGCCCACGCACCACGGGCCGTTCTCAAGCTTGGCCACTTCGGCAAGGATGTCCGGATTAGGTTCGAATTCCATGACCGGCGCGCCGCCGCCTTCGCTGGTTTTCTTCAGCTTCTGCGTGCTGACGTTTTTCACGCGCCAGTCGGCCACGGCGGCCACGGCAATGAAGATGTCCGCATCGCCCACGCTGGCCATGACGGCGTCGTGCATCTGGCGCGCGGTCATGACGGGCAGGGCGGTGACGCCGCGTGGAATGGGCAGGAAGGTCGCGCCGGTGATCAGCGTGACGCGGGCGCCGGCTTCGCGCGCGGCGCGCGCCAGGGCGTAGCCCGTCTTGCCAGACGACCGGTTGCTCAGCACGCGCACCGGGTCCACGGGTTCGGAGGTGGGGCCGGCGGTCAGCAGCACGTGTCGGCCGGCAAGCAGCTTGGGCTGGAAGAAGGCGATCAGGTCGGTCAGGAGCTCGTGGGCTTCCAGCATCCGGCCGTCGCCGGTTTCGCCGCAGGCCTGTTCGCCCGCGGCGGGACCCAGCACCGTGACGCCGTCGCCGCGAAGGGTTTCAACGTTGCGCTGCGTGGCGGGATTGGCCCACATCTCGCGATTCATGGCCGGGGCCACCAGCAACGGACAGGCGCGCGCCAGACACAGCGTGGACAGCAGGTCGTCGGCCAGTCCATGCGCCACCTTCGCCATGAAGTCGGCGCTGGCGGGGGCGATCAGCACGGCATCCGCGCCACGCGTCAGGTCGATGTGCGCCATGTTGTTGGGCACCCGCGCGTCCCATGCGTCCACAAACACGGGGCGGCCCGACAGCGCCTGCATGGTGACGGGCGTGATGAAGTGCGTGGCCGCCTCGGTCATCACCACGTCCACCGTGGCGCCTTGTTCGGTCAAGCGCCGCACCAGCTCGGCGATTTTGTAGCAGGCGATGCCCCCGGTCAGACCGAGGACGATGCGTTTGCGGGCGAGATCGAGCATGAGGGCAGGGCGGCGGGTTCAGCGCCGTGTAATCGAGGAATTGAAAGGGATTTTATTCTGCATTGCCGCAACGCGCCGTTCGTCATGGATTAGAGGGGGCATCAATGCAGACGAAAACCGCTGGAAACGAAAGGGGGCAACATGCCCCCCCTTTTGTCATGCTTGCGGCTTGCGGGCGCGCAGCAGTTCGTCCAGCACCAGCAGCACCGCGCCGCAGGTGATGCCGACGTCCGCCAGGTTGAAGGCGGGGAACTGCCAGTCGTTCCAGTAGAACAGCAGAAAGTCCACCACGTGGCCATACACCACGCGGTCGATGACGTTGCCGATGGCGCCGCCCAGGATCAGCGTAAGCGCCAGGCAGAAGCGCGGCTGGCCGTGCGTGCGGCGCAGCATCCAGACGATGACCACCGCCGCCACGCAGCCCAGGCCGGTGAAGAGCCAGCGCTGCCAGCCTTCTTCGGAGGCCAGGAAGCTGAAGGCCGCCCCGCGGTTGAACACCAACGTGAAGTCAAAGAAAGGCAGGAGGTTGACGCGCTCGCCGTACTGGAATGACGTGTTGAAGTAGATCTTGGTCAACTGGTCCAGCACGATGATCAGCAAGGCCAGCGCCAGCCAGCCGCCCACGCGCGCCGGCGCGGCGCGGGCGGGGGTGGCGTCCGTCACCCCGTGTTCGGTGGGGCGGGCCATGTTCAAGCCTTGTCGCGGGCTTCGCCCGAGCCGAACAGGTTGGACACGCAGCGGCCGCAGATCTCGGGATGATCGGCGTCCTGGCCAACGTCAAGGCGCCAGTGCCAGCAGCGTTCGCACTTCTTGTGGGCCGACGGCGTGACCTCGATGCGGGTTTCGCCTTCGCCTGCATGCACGGTGGCGCGCGAGACGATCAGCACGAAACGCAGATCGTCGCCCAGGCTGGCCAGCAATTGCTGGTCTTCGCCATTGGCGTAGAGGTCGACTTCAGCCTGCAGCGACGAACCGATGTCGCCTGCCGTGCGCACTTCTTCCAGCTTGCGCTGGACCTCGGCGCGGATGGCGCGCAGGCGCGCCCACTTGGCGGTCAGCGCGTCGGCGTCGGCAAACGGCGGCAGCACGTGGTAGACCTCGGTGAAGATCGTCGTGCGGGCCGCATCGGCCTGATTCTTCAGGGCCGAGGCTGCCAGTTCCTTCCAGGCCTCTTCGGCCGTGAACGACAGGATGGGCGCCATCAGCTTGAGCAGCGTCTGCGTCACGTCAAGCAGGGCCGTCTGCGCCGAGCGGCGCGCGCGGCTGTCCGGCGCGGAGGTGTACAGGCGGTCCTTCAGGATGTCCAGATAGAACGCGCCCAGGTCTTCGGAGCAGAAGGTCTGCAGACGCGAGACGGCCGGATGGAAATCGTAGCGCTCGTAGTTTGCTTGCACTTCCGCCTGCATCTGCGCCGTCATGGCGAGGGCGTAGCGGTCGATTTCGAAGAGCTCGCCGTAGGGCACCGATTGCGACACGGCGTCGAAGTCGGCCAGGTTGGCCAGCAGGAAGCGCAGCGTGTTGCGAATACGGCGATAGCCTTCCACGACGCGCTTGAGGATTTCATCCGAGATGGACAGCTCGCCGGAATAATCGGTGGACGCGACCCACAGGCGCAGGATTTCGGCGCCCAGGGAATCGGACACCTTCTGCGGGGCAATCACGTTGCCGACCGACTTGCTCATTTTGCGGCCCTGGCCGTCCACCACGAAGCCGTGCGTGAGCAGGGCCTTGTAGGGCGGCTGGCCGTAGAGCATGCAGCCAGTCAGCAGCGACGAATGGAACCAGCCGCGATGCTGGTCAGAGCCTTCCAGGTAGAGGTCGGCGGGCCAGCCAAGTTCGGCGCCGTGCGAGCCGGCGAATTCGCCGTCCTTGCCGCCCAGCACCGTGGCATGCGTGCTGCCCGAGTCGAACCACACGTCGAGCGTGTCGCGGTTCTTTTCGTACTGGTCGGCTTCGTCGCCCAGGAGCTCGCGGGGATCGAGTGCCTGCCAGGCCTCGATGCCGCCTTGTTCGACGCGCTGCGCCACCTGCTCAAGCAGCTCGGACGTTCGCGGATGCAGCTCGCCGGTCTCCTTGTGGACGAAAAACGCCATCGGCACGCCCCATTGGCGCTGACGCGACAGGGTCCAGTCCGGGCGGTTGGCGATCATGGCATGCAGGCGGGCGCGGCCCCAGGCGGGGTAGAACGCCGTGGCGTCGATGCCGGCCAGCGCCGATTCGCGCAGGGTCGGGTTGCCGTCCTTGGGCGCGACGTCCATGCCGGCGAACCATTGGCTGGTCGCGCGGTAGATGATGGGCGTCTTGTGGCGCCAGCAGTGCATGTAGCTGTGCTTGTGCTTTTCG
>JAEYVD010000050.1 GCA_023432075.1 Pseudomonadota bacterium
CTGGACAACCTGATGTGGGCCATCTTTGGCGTGTTCATGGGCAACCTGATCGGCGTGCTGCCGGGCATGGGCGTGCTGGCCGCCATTTCGATTCTGCTGCCCCTGACCTACACGATGACGCCCACCGCGGCGCTGGTGATGCTGTCCGGCATCTACTACGGCTCGCAGTACGGCGGCGGTATCACGTCGATCATGTTGAACCTGCCCGGCACGGCTTCGCACGCGGTGGCCTGCCTGGACGGCAATCCGCTCGCGCGCAACGGCAAGGCGGGCTCGGCCCTCTTCATGCTGATGTTCTCGTCGTTCTGCGGCGCGTCCGTGGGCATCCTGGCGATGATCCTGTTCTCGCCGATGCTGGTCGATGTCGCGTTCAAGTTCGGCCCCGCCGAATACTTCTCCATGATGATGCTCGGCCTGCTGGCCGGCGCGACGCTGGCCAAGGGTTCGGCGATCAAGGGCGTGGCGATGGTGGTGGTCGGCCTGCTGCTGGGCGTGGTGGGCACGGACGTCAACACCGGCACGATGCGCTTTCACTTCGGCATCCTGGAATTGTCGGACGGCCTGCAGATCGTGGCGCTGGCCATGGGCCTGTTTGGCGTGGCGGACTTCCTGAAGAACATCAATCGTATCGGCGGCGACAGCAAGGTCACGTCGACGAAGGTGAGCATGAAGTCCATGCGCCCGGAAGCCGGCGACATCAAGCAGTCGCGCGGCGCGCTGGTGCGCGGCACGGCGATCGGCGCGGCCTTCGGCATCCTGCCGGGCACCGGTCCGACCATCGCGTCGTTCATCTCGTACGCCACGGAAAAGAAGGTTGCGCGTGAACCGCGCCGCTTTGGCCGCGGCGCCATCGAAGGTATCGCCGGTCCAGAAGCCGCAACCAGCGCTTCGACGCAGACCAGCTTCATCCCGACGATGAGCCTGGGCATCCCTGGCGATCCCGTCATGGCGCTGATGCTGGGCGCGCTGATCATTCACGGCATCCAGCCGGGTCCGCAGATGATGGTCGAGCACGCCGACATGTTCTGGGGGCTGATCGCCAGCTTCTGGGTCGGCAACGTGCTGCTGCTGCTGCTGAACCTGCCGCTCATCGGCATGTGGGTGCGCCTGTTGACGGTTCCCTTCCGCTATCTGTTCCCCGCCGCGCTGTTCTTCGTCTGCGTGGGGGTGTACAGCACGAACAACAACCTCTTCGATGTGGGGATGGTGACCTTGTTCGGCGCCGCGGGCTACGCGTTGATCCGGCTGCGTTTCGAACCGGCGCCGCTGCTGCTTGGCTTCGTGCTCGGGCCCATGGTGGAAGAGAACTTCCGCCGCGCCCTGCTGCTGTCGCGCGGCGAGCTGTCGATCTTCGTGACGCGGCCCATCAGCCTGGGCTTCATCCTGGCATGCGTCGGCCTGATCGCGTTGCTCGGCGTGTCGGCCCTGCGCCAGCGCAAGGCGCGCGAAGCGCTCAAGCACGCGGAGTCTGCCGCGTAGCCGTAAGTCAAGAATCGGGGTAGTGCTGCTTTGGCCGGTCTCGCAAGGACCGGCCTTTTTTTTGCCTGCTTGACTGGTCAGCTTTCCGGCGTGGCGGTATGGCCGTCGATGTGGCCAAGCGGGCGGCCCGGATCCAGGCGGTCGCGCACACGCTGCTTCAGCACCTTGGCGTCGGGAAAGCCGCCGTCGCGCTTGCGGTCCCAGATGAGATCGCCGTTGTAGGTGATCTGGAATACGCCGCCGGTGCCGGGCTGCAGCACCACTTCGCCCAGATCCGTCGAAAAAGTGGAAAGCAATTCCTGCGCCATCCAGCCGGCGCGCAGCAGCCATTGGCACTGCGTGCAATACAGGATGACAATACGAGGGCGCAAAGCAGACGGGTTCATGGGAACGGCATTCTACGCCTGCCCGGCAAGCGGCGATCATGGATAATGTCGGGTTTTCCCGGGTCTGCAATGGGCCCAGAGCCTTGTATGAAGTCTGCCTTGACGCCCCGAGGCCAGCGCTGGCTGATCGGTCTTTTGATGGGACTGGTCACGCTCACGCCGATGGCCATCGACATCTACCTGCCTTCCTTGCCCGCCATGGCATTGGCGTTCGGCGAGCCCATCGGCGCCTTGCAATCCAGCATCACCTTGTTCATTTTTGTGGTGGGCGTGGGCCAGGTGCTGATCGGCCCCCTGGCCGACCGCTATGGCCGCCGGCCCGTGGCCCTGTGCGGCGCCGTGGCGTATCTGGCGGGCTCGGCGCTGGGCGCGTCGGCAACGTCCCTCGAGGTGTTTTATGCGGCGCGCGTCATCC
Organism: Pseudomonadota bacterium; assembly: GCA_023432075.1. Taxonomy (GTDB): domain Bacteria; phylum Pseudomonadota; class Gammaproteobacteria; order Burkholderiales; family Burkholderiaceae_B; genus Achromobacter. The sequence goes on from JAEYVD010000050.1 coordinate 2,281, forward strand.
AGGGACTGGGCGCGTGTTCGGCCTCGCTGGTGGCGTTTGCCGCCGTGCGGGATTGCTTCACCCCGGCCGTCGGCGCGCGTGTCTACAGCTACCTGAACGGCGCGCTCTGTTCCGTGCCCGCGCTGGCCCCGATGGTGGGCGGCATACTGGCGCTGCATGCGGGCTGGCGCAGCACGTTCGTCTTCATGACGGTGTTCGCGCTGGCTTTGGCGGCGCTGCTGGCCGTGCGCTTCGAGGAAACCCGGGCCAAGCTGACGCACCGGCCAGGCGCGCTGTACAGCCTGCCCCGTTATGCGTCCATCGTCACCAGCGGACGGTTCCTGTACTTTGCGTGCTTCGGCATGGCGGGCATGGCCATGATCCTGGTGTTCGTGTCGGCCGCGCCCGTCGTGCTGGTGGAGCAGCTGGGGTATACCGAGCTGGGCTTTTCGGCGTGGTTTGGCGCGAATGCGACCATCAACATCGCGGCGTTTTTCCTGGCGCCCGCCTTCATCGCGCGCTACGGCCGCTACAACATGGTTCGTGTCGGCATGGCCGCCCTCCTGCTGGCGTCGGTCCTGCAGGTCTGCGCGTGGCTGTGGGTACCCCTGTCGGCCTGGATCTTCATGCTGCCGGTCACGGTGTTTACCGTCGGCTTCTCGCTGGCGCTGGGCTCGGGGCTGAGTCTGGCGCTCGAGCCCTTCGCCGACCGGGCGGGCACCGCCGCCGCCGTGTATGGCCTTTTCCAGATGAGCGGGTCGGCGGTGATCGCCACCCTGCTGCTGGACAGCGGCATGGCGCCGCAGGCGGCCATGGCGCTTGTCGGCGCGGTCATCGTGGCGCCGCTGCTGCTGCTCTCGCCGGCCTTGGGCCGGCGCCTTGCCGCCGGTTCCTGAGCCAGCGGGCGCGGGGCGTGCGCTAGTATCCAGGAACACCCCCCTGGAGGCGACATGTCCATCGAAAACCCTGCGGACGAACCGGTGCTGCTGCGCAGCGCCGACAGCGGCGTCGTCACGCTGCGCCTGAACCGCCCCTCGCAGTTCAACGCCTTGTCCGAGGCGATGCTGGCTGCGCTGCAACAGGAAATCGACACACTGGCGCGCGATGCCGACGTGCGATGCGTGGTGCTGGAGTCAGCCGGCCGCGCGTTCTGCGCGGGACATGATTTGCGCGAGATGCGCAGCCAGCCCGATCTTGATTACTACCGCGAGCTCTTTCGCCGATGCGGCAGCGTCATGCAAGGCTTGCAGGCGCTGCCCGTCCCGGTGATTGCCAAGGTGCGCGGCATTGCAACCGCCGCGGGATGCCAACTGGTCGCGAGCTGCGATCTGGCGGTGGCCGCCGACACGGCGAAGTTCGCCGTGTCCGGCATCAATGTCGGTCTGTTCTGCGCCACACCTGCAGTGGCCCTGACCCGCAACGTGTCTGCCAAGCGCGCCTTCGAAATGCTGATGACCGCGCGCTTCATCGATGCCGCCCAGGCCGCGGACTGGGGGCTGATCAACGCGGCAGCCCCCGAAAACGAGCTGGATGCGCGGGTGCGCACGCTGGTTGACGATATCCTGGCCAAGAGCCCGGCGGCCGTGCGGTACGGCAAGCGCATGTTCTACAAGCAGCGGCAGATGGCGCTGGCCGATGCCTACGATTACGCGGGCGACGTGATGGCCCGCAACATGATGGAGGCGGACGCGTGCGAAGGCATCGACGCCTTCCTGCAGAAACGCCCGCCGCGCCGGACGTCGTGATGCCGCGCCGGCGGCTGGGGCGCGGCGTTCAGACCAGCCACCCGAGCGACCAGCCGCTGACGGCCGCCAGCAGCACCACCCACAACGGCGACCAGCGGGCATAGACCAGCAGCGCAAACAGCAACAGCGCAAGGCCAAAGTCGGCCTTGCCCAGGATTGCGCTGGTCCAGACGGGGTCATACAGCGCGCCGAGCAGGATGCCGACGACGCTGGCGTTGACGCCAGCCACCATGTTGCGCACGCCCGGCCGGCGCCGCAGCGTGTCCCAGAACGGCAGCGCCGCGGTAAGCAGCAAGGCGCCCGGCACGAAGATGACGCACAGGAGCAGCAGACCGCCCGCCCATCCGGACAAGGGGCCGAACGACATCGCACCCAGGAAGGCCGCGAAGGTGAACAACGGGCCAGGCATTGCCTGCGCCGCGCCGTAGCCGGCCAGGAAATCGGCGCTGGACACCATGCCGGTGGAGACCGACGCCGTCTCCAGCAGCGGCAGCACCACATGCCCGCCGCCAAAGACCAGCGCGCCGGCGCGATAGAAGCCGTCGATCTGGCCCGCCAGCACGCCGCTGGAGATCAGCGCCCAGAGCGGCAGCCCCGCCATCAGCACGGCAAAGAGCACCAGCGACGCCACGCCCGCCGCGCGCGACACGCCGGAAGGCGCGTGGGACAGGACGGGCCTGGCCGGCAATTGCAGGAAGGCCGCACCGATCACCGCGCCGAGCACCACGGCGCCGATCTGCGCCAGCGCGGCCGGCAGCACCACCGTGAGTAATGCGGCGGCAACCGCCAACGCGGCACGGGATCGGTCCGGGCACAGCGAACGGCCCATCCCCCACACCGCCTGGGCGACGATGGCGACCGCGGCCACCTTCAGCCCATGAATGGCCGCCGACCCGGAAAGCCAGCCGTAGTGGGCAAGCCCCATCGCAAATCCGATCAGGGCGAGCGCCGAAGGCAGCGTAAAGGCAACCCACGCGGCCAGCATGCCGGCCCATCCGGCCCGGCGCAGGCCGATCGCCATGCCAACCTGGCTGCTGGCCGGACCCGGCAGAAACTGGCACAGCGCGACCAGATCCGAAAAAGTGTAGTCGTCGAGCCATCGGCGCCGGTCGACGAATTCGGTGCGGAAATAACCCAGATGTGCGACCGGCCCGCCAAAGGACGTCAACCCCAGGCGCAGGAACACCAGAAACACTTCAAGACAGGACCCGCGGTCCGTCTGGGCGCGCGCGCCGGTGGCCGGCTTGCTGTCGACATGTTCGTCATGGGGGGATGGGTGCGGCATTGGCTCGGGCTTCGTGGGAATCGGGGCGGCGATTTGATAACGGCCCCAGCACCAAGCTTATAGCCGGGCCACGGCTGGGATTCAATCGGATAAATGTCAGGAATTGGCGCTGGGCGGCCGCATCGTCACGGACATCATGGCCCATATAAAAAGTGGGTTCATGGTCCTTCAGCGTTAGGCCAATCGGCGCCATCATTTGCCGGTCACCCCCCAATCCCAATACAACAGAAAGGTCTGAACATGAGCCAGCGCTTGAATTATTTCCAGGTGTCCGAAGTCCTGTCGAAGAAGTATCTGGACTTCAGCATGGCGCTGAAGAAAACGGCTGTGGTCCAGGAGCTTGGCTCGCTGGTCGATATCCGTGCGTCGCAGATCAACGGCTGCGGATTCTGCCTGGACATGCACGTCAAAGAGGCCACGATCAAGGGCGAGCGCGCGCTGCGCCTGCATCACGTTGCCATCTGGCGCGAATCCCCCCTTTTCTCGCCGCGTGAACGCGCCGCGCTGTAATGGACCGAGGCGCTCACGACGCTGCCGCCGCAAGGCGTGCCGGACGAGATCTACGACGCCGTGCGGGCGCAATTCACGGAAACCGAACTGTCGGACCTGACCTTCCTGGTGGTCGGGATCAATGGCTGGAACCGGCTGAACGTCGCGTTCCGCACCGAACCCGGATCGGCCGACAAGGCCTATGGCCTGGACAAGGCCGGCCTGAACTGACCTGCGCTCGCCTGCCGCGTCTACATGAGCTGCAGGATCCGGCGCGCCAACTGCTCCGCCTGCTCGGCCGAGACGATATTGGTAAAGCTCATGAGCAGGCCGACGCGCGCATCCGGGGCCGCGGACCAATGCGACAAGGCATGGGCATACAGGCCCTGCCGCAGCATGCGCGCCGCGAGTTCACGATCCGTTTGACGGCCGTCCAGCCGCGCCACCAGGTGCATGCCGCCCGGCTGCGGATCGATGTGCAACCGGTTGCCCAGCACACTGGACAGCGCCGCGGCCGTGGCCTCGCGCCGTTCGCTGTACAGACGGCGCATGCGCTGGATATGGCGGGCGAAATGCCCTTCGTTGATGAACGAGGTCAGCACGGCCTGCGTCAGCGCCGGCGCCCCGCCCGCAAGCAGCAGGCACAGGCGCTCGAAGCGCGGCGCCTGCTCATCGGGCACCACCAGGTAGGCGAGCCGCATGCCCGGAAACAGCACCTTGCTGAAGGTGCCCGAATACAGCACGCGGCCCTGGCGGTCCAGGCTTTTCAGGGCCGGCAGCGGACGGCCGACGTAACGGTATTCGCCGTCATAATCGTCCTCCACGATCCACGCGCTGCTGCGTTCGGCCCAGTCCAGCAACGCCTGGCGCCGTGGCAGCGATAGGGACAGGCACAGCGGGCTCTGGTGCGCGGGCGTCACGACGGCTGCCCTGGCCCGCGGTTCCTGCGCAATGCCCGCCTCCACGACCAGCCCCTGCGCGTCCACCCGCACCGGCACGGCCTGCATCCCTGCCTGCGCCAGCAGCGCCCGCGTGGGCGGATAGCCGGGATCCTCCACCCAGACCGAATCGCCGGGCTTGAACAGCGCCTGCATGATGAGGTGCATGGTGTTGTTGTAGCCCGAGGTGATGAACACCTGGCTGGGCGTGCACTGAATGCCACGCGCCACCTGCAGGTAGGCAGCCGTCGCCGTCCTGAGCGCGTGCAGCCCCGAAGGGTCGGGGTACGCAAGATCCGGCGTCTGCATGCCGCGCAGATGGCGGGCGCCCAGACGCGCCCAGATCTTGCGCGGAAAGGCGTCGAGCGCGGGCAGCCCCATCTGAAAAGGCAGCGGTGCGGCCGGACGCTGCCAGCCGTCTTCCGGCGCCTCGGCGGGCCGGGCCTTTGCAGCGGGCGCGGAACGCGCAAGCGGTTGCAGGTTGGGCGCGACCACGGTGCCGGCCTGGCCGCGCGCCTGGATGTAGCCCTCGGACGCGAGCAGCGAATAGGCCACTTCGATGGTGCCGCGGGCCACGCCGATTTCCTTGGCGAGCGCGCGCGCCGACGGAATGCGGTCCCCGGGTTTGAGGGTGCCCTCGGCGATGGCGCCGCGGAACCGCTCATAGATCTGGCGGTAGAGCGGATGGCCGGCGGCGTCGGAGACGGTTTGCAAGCCGTCGGGAGTTGCGGGAATCATGGCATAGTCCGTAAGCGCATTTATGGCCCTTCAAATTATGGCATGTGATTTTTAAGATTCGTACACACGCCTGGCGTGCGTTCCGCGCCCAGCACTTCGAGGTACTGATCCCATGCACACATCCACGGAACCAGCCTTGCGCCATCTGGAGACCCCGGAAGAATGGCGGGCCTGCCTGCCGCTAATGCGCGAGTTGCGTCCCCATCTTGCCCACGCCGATGCGTTTGTCGAGCGCCTGACCCGCATGCATCAGCAGGACTATCGCCTGCTCGCCGTTTTGCGTGAGGGCCAGGCGGTCGCGCTGGCCGGATACCGATATCAGGAAAACCTGATCTACGGGCGGTTCATGTACGTGGACGACCTGGTGGTTGCGCCGTCGGCGCGCGGCAGCCGTTGGGGCGCCCGGCTGATCGCCGAGCTGGATCACCTGGCGCGGGGCGCGGACTGCGACAAGCTGGTGCTGGACACCGGGCTGGGCAACGCGCTGGCGCAACGCTTCTACTTCCGGCAGGGCCTGTTGACCAGCGCCATCCGGTTCAGCAAATCCTTGAAAGGAAACACCCAATGAGC
>JAEYVD010000189.1 GCA_023432075.1 Pseudomonadota bacterium
CCGTCAACCGCCGCGGCGCGCGCCTGGTCGGCATCAGCACCAACATGTCGGGTTCGCTGACGTTCACGCTGGCCGTGGGCATCGGCGCCATGTCCGGCATGCTGATCGCGCCCATCACCACGGTCTACTACGACACGGGCTTTTTGATCGGCCTGAAGGGCTTCGTCGGCGCCATCATCGGCGGCCTGGCCAGCTATCCCATCGCGGCGGCCGGCTCGCTGCTCGTCGGCGTGCTCGAATCCTTCTCGTCGTTCTGGGCCAGCGCATACAAGGAAGTGATCGTCTTCACCCTGATCATCCCGGTTCTGGTCTGGCGTTCGTTCAGCACCCATCACGCGGACGAAGAGGAATAAGCCATGAACCGCATTCTGCTTGCCGTTTTTCTCGTCGTCCTGGCGGGCCTGCCGATGGTGTCGGCCACGCCCGAATTCTGGGTGACGCAACTGAACTACATCGGTCTGGCCAGCCTGGTCGTGCTGGGCCTGGTGCTGCTGACCGGCGTCGGCGGCCTGACGTCCTTCGGCCAGGCTGCGTTCGTGGGGCTGGGCGCCTACACCACGGCCTACCTGACGACGCAATACGACGTGTCGCCCTGGCTGGCGCTGCCTGCGGGCCTCATCCTGACCGCCGTCGTGGCGTACCTGCTGGGCGCGATCACGCTGCGCCTGTCGGGCCACTACCTGCCGCTGGGCACCATCGCCTGGGGCCTGTCGCTGTATTACCTGTTCGGCAACATCGACTGGCTTGGCAAGCATGACGGCATCGCCGGCATCGAGCCCATCAGCATCTTCGGCATGTCGCTGGCCAACGGCCGCCACATCTACTACCTGATCTGGGTCTGCGTCCTCTTGGCGCTGTGGGCCACGCGCAATCTGCTCAACTCGCGTCCGGGCCGCGCCATCCGCGCGTTGAAGAGCGGGGCGGGCATGGCCGAGTCCATGGGCGTGAACACCGCGGCGTACAAGATTGTGATCTTCGTCTGGGCGGCGCTCTTGGCCTGCCTGTCGGGCTGGCTCTATGCGCACATGCAGCGCGCGGTCAGCCCCAGCCCCTTCGGCCTGAACTACGGCATCGAATACCTGTTCATGGCGGTGGTTGGCGGCGCGGGTTACGTCTGGGGCGCCCTCTTGGGTTCCAGCGTCATCCTGGTGCTGAAGGACCAGTTGCAGAACCTCTTGCCCAAGCTGCTGGACACCAACGCCAACTTCGAGATGATCGTCTTCGGCGTGTTGCTGATCCTGATGCTGCAGTATGCGCGCAACGGCCTGTGGCCGATCCTGTCGGGCTGGTGGGGCAGCATCACCGGCGCCGATGGCTCGCGTCGCAACCTGGCGCCGCCCGCGGCGGCCCCGGCCCTGCCGACGCGCGAGCGCCCGCAGCCCGGCCAGGTCGTGCTGGAAGTCGATGCCATCCGCAAGGAATTCGGCGGGCTGGTCGCCGTGAACGACATCACCTTCAAGGTGCGTTCGGGCGAGATCATGGGTCTCATCGGCCCGAACGGCGCCGGCAAGAGCACCACCTTCAACCTCATCAGCGGCGTGCTGCCGGTGACGCGCGGTCAGGTCACGTTCATGGACCAGCGCATCGACAGCCGTTCGGCGCGCGACATCGCCAAGATGGGCGTGGGCCGCACGTTCCAGCACGTGCAACTGCTGCCCGGCATGACCGTGCTGGAAAACGTGGCGCTGGGCGCGCACCTGCGTTCGGACGTGGGCGTGCTGTCGGGTGCGCTGCATTCGGACCGCGCGCGCGAAGCCCAGCTGCTGCATGAGGCCGCCGAGCAGCTCAAGCGCGTGGGCCTGGGTGAATATCTGTACGAACAAGCTGGCAACCTGGCCCTGGGCCAGCAGCGCATCCTGGAAATCGCCCGTGCGCTGGCCTGCGATCCCTTGCTGCTGCTGCTCGATGAGCCGGCCGCCGGCCTGCGCTACAAGGAAAAGCAGGACCTGGCGCGGGTGCTGGAACAGCTTCGCGCGGAAGGCATGAGCATTCTGCTCGTCGAACATGACATGGATTTTGTGATGCGCCTGACCAACCACCTCGTGGTGATGGATTTCGGCACGAAGTTGGCCGAAGGCGTGCCGGCCGACGTGCAAAAGAACCCGGCGGTGCTGGAGGCTTACCTGGGCGGGATCGATGACGACCTGCCCGAAGCCGATCAGGCCAAGGCCGTGCCCGCGGGAGGTGTGTGATGAGCGCAACCAATTCCCCCGTCCTGGAAGTCAGCAACCTGTCGGCCCGCTACGGCAAGGTCGGCGCGCTGGCAGGCGCCACGCTCAGCGTGCCGGCTGGCAGCATCGTCACGGTGATCGGCGCCAACGGCGCCGGCAAGTCCACGATGCTCAACGCCATCATGGGCTCGCTGCCGCAGACCGGCCACGCCGCCGGCGCCGTGCATTACGCCGGCGCGGACGTGTCGGGCTGGATGGTCGAGCGCCGCGTGGCGGCCGGCATGTCGCTGGTGCCAGAGCGCCGCGAACTCTTCGGCACCATGTCCGTGGAAGACAACCTGCTGCTCGGCGGCTTTCGCCGGTATCGCGCCCGCGAAAGCGGCTGGCGCGACACGCTGAACGAAGTCTTCGACCTGTTTCCGCGGTTGCGCGAGCGCCGCGCCCAGCAGGCCGGCACCTTGTCGGGCGGCGAACGCCAGATGCTGGCCGTGGGCCGCGCGCTCATGGCCAAGCCCACACTCCTGATGCTGGACGAACCCAGCCTGGGCCTCGCGCCGCGCATCGTGCGCGAGATCTTCCACATCATCGCGCGCCTGCGCGAGACCGGCGTGGCGATCCTGCTGGTCGAGCAGAACGCTCGCGCGGCGCTGCAGGTGGCCGATTACGGCTACGTGCTGGAAACCGGCGAGGTCATCCTGCACGGCCCGGCGCGCGAGTTGGCAGGTGACCCCAAGGTCATCGAAAGCTACCTGGGGCTGGGCAAGGGCGCCGAAGCGGCCTGACGCCACGCGCCAGAGCAGAACGCCGGCTGCCGCGAGGAGCCGGCGTTAATGAGATGGTCAGCCCGATCCCCACGAAGCGGTACGCTGAGTGGGGATTGTT
>JAEYVD010000222.1 GCA_023432075.1 Pseudomonadota bacterium
CGCAGACCTTTGAAACCCTGCAGGCCGTCGAGGCGCGCGCCGCCTGGAACGCGCTGGAACTGGCGTGGCTGGAACCGGCGCCCCCGCGCTTTGGCGCGCGCACGCTGTGCCTGGCCGGCGCGGCCACACGCCTGAAGGCCGGCGACGCCGTGCTCATCGTGGGCGACGAGCGCGCGCGCGATCCCGGCAGCGAGAACTGGGATTTCCGCCGCCTGACACAGGTTCGCGAATACGTGCCCGGCCCGGGCGAGGATGGCGCGCCCGCTTACACATTGATCTCGCTGGAGCGAGGGCTGGGCAGCGCGGCCCCGCACGTGCAGCCCGCCCGGCGCAATCCGCGCTGCTTTGCGCTGCGCGCGCAGGCACGCCTGTTTGGCTACAACGCGCCCGACTGGCGCGCCATGCCCGCCACGCTGCGCGCCGCTTACCTGGGCATGGCCGACGACGCCAAACCGTCCTTCAGCCAGTTTCCGCAGTGGCCAGGCTATACGCTGGCCGAGATATCCGATCCGCCCAGCGGCAACAGCCCCGGCTCCGGGCTGTACGGCGAGTATTACCGTGGCCGCACCTTCAGCCAGCGGATCATGACCCGCACCGATCCGCAGCTGGATTTTCATTGGGCCGCGGGCGGGCCCGGCGACGGCGTGCCCGTGGACAACTTCTGCGTGCGCTGGACGGGCTGGGTGCGCGCGCCGGAGAGCGGCAGCTACACCTTTCACGTCACGGCCGACGATGGCGTGCGGCTGTGGGTCGACGGCAACCTGCTCATCGACCAGTGGCGCGAACAGTCGCCCACCGAATACAGCGCCAGCGCGCGGCTCGCGGCGGGGCGCAAGCATGACATCCGCATCGAATACTACGAGGCGGGCGGCGACGCCACCATCTCGCTGGCGTGGTCCGGACCGGGCGTGGCGCGCCAGACGATACCCGCGGCCAGTCTGTACCCCGGCGACGTGCACGGCGTGCACCTGGACGCCTCCTATCCCAAATGGGTGGCCGGCGGCTGGGCCGTGCTGTCGATGCCGGGCTATGAAGAGCTGTACCGCATAGCCAACGCGGGCCCCGACGCGCGCACGGGCTTTGCGCTGGCGGGACCGACCACGCGCCTCACGCTGCGGGGCGAGCGCGTGCGCGAACAGTTCAACGACGCCCTGCGCGAGACCACGGCCTACGGCGAATCCGACCCGCTGGACTGGGGCGTGCGACCGGCCTCGGGGCTGACGCAAGGCCACACGCTGGTGCTGGCATCGTACGAGCCCGACCTGCCGCTAGATCGCGTGCTGGCGGTGTCGGGCCTGATCCTGGACGACACCCGTGCCGCCAACGTTGCGCCGCGCGAGCGGCTGCTGCGCGGCGATGCCGTGGCCAATGTGCGCGTGGCGCGCGACCGCGCGAGCGCCGACCTGGAGTTCGAGGATGGGGCGCGCGCCACTGTCACGTTGACCGAAGCCAGCGACATCGTGCGCATCCAGCGCAACGACAGTGCAGGCGGCCGCACCGCGCTCGTGCTGGACTCCGACCTGAACCACGCCTATCTGCCCGCCACGGTGCGCATCAACGCCAACGTCGCGCCCGCCAGCCACGGCGACAGCCGGCAGATGCGCATCCAGCCGGAGGTGCTGGGCAGCGGCGCCGGCAACCGCGCCTTCCAGCGCTTCACGCTGCAGCAAAAGCCGTTGACGTTCGTGCCCGCACCCACCGCCAGCGGCGCGGCGAGCAGCCTGGAGGTCCGCGTGGACGGCCTGTTGTGGGACGAGGCGCCGCGCATCACCGCGCTGGCGCCGGACGACCGCGCGTATCTGCTGCGGGTGGACGACAGCGGCGGGGCCACCGTGCAGTTCGGCGACGGCCTGCACGGCGCGCGTCTGCCGTCCGGATCGGGCAACGTCCAGGCGCGTTATCGCGTGGGCCTCGGCCGCGAAGGCAACGTTGCGCGCGGCCAGTTGAGCGTGCTGCTCACGCGCGCGCCCGGCGTCAAGGCGGTCGTCAACCCCGCGCCCGCGACCGGCGGCGTGGACCCCGAAGCGGGCGACGCCGCCCGCCGCAATGCGCCGCTGCGGGTGCGCACGCTGGACCGCATCGTGTCGCTGCGCGACTTCGAGGATTTCGCCGCCGCCTTTACCGGCATCGGCAAGTCGCAGGCGGTATGGCAGTGGGACGGCGAGCAACGGCTCGTGCACCTGACCGTGGCGGGCGAAGATGGCGCCGCGCTGGATCCGGCCGGCGCGTTGTATCGCAACCTGCTCGCGGCCATCGACGCGGCGCGCCCGCCCTACCAGCCGCTGAAGGTGGCGCCGTGCCGCTACCTGGACTTCGGCCTGCGGGCGGGCCTGGGCATCGATCCGCGTTTTGAAGCGGCGACCGTGTTGGTCGCCGCCCGCGCGCGCGTCCTGGACGCCTTCGGCTTTGCCGCGCGGGCGTTCGGCCAGCCGGTGCACGGCGCCGAGGTGCTTGCCGTCTTGCAGGACGTGCCTGGCGTCGCGTGGGTGGATCTGGACGCACTGGTGCTCAATGCCGGCCTGGATGGCGCGGGCGCGCGGCGTAGCAACGGTCCGGACGCCCTGCTACCGGCGCGCACCGCGCGTTGGCAACAGGGCGCCCTGCAGCCTGCCGAGCTGCTGCGCCCGGATCCCGCCGCCATCGACTTGTCGGAGCGCACATGAACACCCATCTGGATGCCGATGCCCTGATGGCCCTCTTGCCGGCGTTCTACCGCGAACGCGACGCCGCCGCCGGCGGGCCGCTGCGCGCGCTGCTGGACGTGCTGGCGCGCCAAGGCGCGCTGGTGGACGCCGACGTGGACCGGCTCTACGACAACTGGTTCATCGAAACCTGCGAGGACTGGGTGGTGCCATATCTGGGCGACCTGCTCGGCGTGCGCGCGCTGTATCCCGTGGGCGCCGCCTTTTCGCCGCGGGCGCTGGTGGCCAACACGCTGCGGCTGCGCCGCCGCAAAGGCACGGCGCTGGTGCTGGAAGAACTGGCGGCCAACGCCACCGGCTGGCCAAGCCGCGTGTCCGAGTGCTTCGAGCGCGTCGCCACCACGCAGCACGTCAATCACCCCCGTGCGCACGCGCTGCGCACGCCCGACCTGCGCGATTCGCGCGCAATGGAACGCCTGGACGGCCCCTTCGGCGCCGAGCTGCACACCGCCCACGTTCGCGCGCTGCCGGCCGGACGCTACAACCTGCCCAACGTCGCGCTCTTCCTGTG
>JAEYVD010000378.1 GCA_023432075.1 Pseudomonadota bacterium
GATTGCCCCCGAACTGCCGGAGATCCAGCCATGAGCGCCCCGGCCCCCGTCCTGCCGCGCGCCGCGCTGGCCGACTCGCCCGTCATCATCACCGTCGCGCCCAATGGCGCCTACAAGAAGACCGCCGCCCACCCTGCTGTGCCATTGACCGCGCAGGCGCTGGCCAGCGAGGCCCGGGCCTGCCTGGACGCCGGCGCCGCCATGATGCACATGCACGTGCGCAAATCCGACGGCAGCCACCTGCTGGATGCCCAGGCCTATCGCGACGCGCTTGCCGCGGTGCACAAGGCAGTCGGCGACGAACTGCTGGTGCAGGTGACCAGCGAAGCGGCGGGTGTTTATCAGGCCGCCGAACAGATCGCGATGGTGCGCGAACTGCAGCCCGACGCCGTCTCGATCGGCCTGCGCGAAATCGCCGTGCCGGACATTGCCGAAGCGGAACTGGCCGCCTTCCTGGCGTGGCTGGCCGAGCGCCGCATCATGACGCAGATCATCCTGTACGACGACGCCGACGTGCGCCGCTGGCTGTCGCTGCGCGCGCGCGGGCTGGTGCCGCCCGGCGCGTGGTCGGTGCTGTTCGTGCTGGGGCGCTACAGCGCCGGGCAGACGTCGTCGGCCTACGACCTGCTGCCCTTCCTGGCCGCCTACGATCATTCGCTGCCGTGGGCCATCTGCGCCTTTGGCCCCGAGGAAAACGCCTGCGTCACGACCGCGGCGGCGTTCGGGGGTCATATGCGCGTGGGGTTCGAAAACAACCTGAAGTTGCGCGACGGGACGACCGCCCCGGACAACGCGGCATTGGTGGCGCAAGCCGCGCAAGGCGCGCGGGCATTGGGCCGGCCGCTGGCGACGGCGGCGGATGCCCGGCGTATTTACGGCGCGATCGGCTGACGCAGCTGCGGGCCGCATCGCGGTTGGCCGGAGCGGCTGCGGGTGGCGCCGCGCCCGGCTGACGGGGCCGCGGGCGGCATCGAGGACGTCTGCGCTGGCATCTGCACGGGAGGTATCTCGCGTCATCGCAGCGTAAACAGTCTGCGGTACCTTTCTCGATTATTTCGCTGTGTTGCAACATTGACGCGGCGCAAACTCATCTGCTACAAACTTTCGCATCTGTCCGTTTAACGCAATACCCCCACAAGTTTCTGCAGCGAGGTGGTGTGTGCAAGACGAATCCGATGGCTACACAAAAGCCCAGGAACTCCGGAGTTTTCTGTTCCTGACGGCGGTCATGGCCCCGGTGTTGGCGGTAATCATCGTGGCCGGGTACGGTTTTGCAGTCTGGGTCTACCAGATGTTTGCAGGCCCCCCGGGCAGCTGATGCAAAGCTTCCGCCCCCCTCTTCCCAATCGTCAGCCGGTCCCCGCGTCCTGTAGCGCGCCGCCCGAGCTGCATATCGCCAGCATGGTGGTGCATGCCGCCCCTCGCCGGCTCTCGGACGTGCGCGCGGCGATCCTGGAGATCGCGGGCGCGGAAATCCACGGCGCTTCCGAGACCGGCAAGCTGGTGGTCACCCTGGAAGCCTCTTCCACCGACGACATGATGGCGCAGATCTCCGCGATCCAGCGCCTGGATGGCGTGCTGGCGTCCGCCCTGGTCTATCAGGCCGCCGACACGCTGGACGCGATGAATCAGGAGATTGACGATGGCCATCGCCCGTAGGGAATTCATCAAGCAATCCGCTGTTGCCGCGGCCGCCACGGTGGCGGGCATTCCCATCGTCGGCTACACGCAGAACATCGTGACCGAATCGGAAGCGGCCAAGCTGAAGTGGTCCAAGGCGCCCTGTCGATTTTGCGGGACCGGCTGCGGCGTGAACGTGGCGGTCAAGGACAACCAGGTTGTCGCCACCCACGGCGACTTCAACGCCGAGGTCAACAAAGGCCTCAATTGCGTAAAGGGCTATTTCCTTTCCAAGATCATGTACGGCAACGACCGGCTGACCACGCCGCTGTTGCGTATGAAGGACGGCAAGTACGCCAAGGACGGCGAGTTTGCGCCGGTGTCCTGGGATACCGCGTTCGATGTCATGGCCGAGCAGTTCAAACGGGTGCTCAAGGACAAGGGTCCCGAGGCGGTGGGCATGTTCGGGTCGGGCCAATGGACCGTCTGGGAAGGCTACGCCGCCCTCAAGCTGATGAAGGCGGGTTTCCGCACCAACAACCTGGACCCGAACGCGCGCCACTGCATGGCGTCTGCGGCGGTGGGCTTCATGCGCACCTTCGGGGCTGACGAGCCCATGGGCTGCTATGACGATATCGAGAACGCCGACGCCTTCGTGCTGTGGGGCTCGAACATGGCGGAGATGCACCCAATCCTGTGGACGCGTGTCACCGACCGCCGGCTGTCGGCGCCCAAGACCAAGGTGGCCGTGCTGTCCACGTTCGAGCACCGCTCGTACGAGTTGGCCGACCTGACGCTCACCTTCACGCCCCAGACCGATCTGGCGATCCTGAACTACATCGCCAACTACATCATTCAGACCAAGCGGGTGAACCGCGAATTCGTGGACAAGCATACGGTGTTCCATGAAGGCAACACCGATATCGGCTATGGGTTGCGGCCCGAACATCCGTTGCAGAAGGCGGCCAAGAATGCCAACAACGCTGGCGGCTCCAAGCCCATCACCTTCGACGAGTTCGCCAAGTTCGTCTCCAAGTACGACCTGGACTACACCGCCAAGCTGACGGGCGTGCCCAAGAAACAGCTTCAGGACCTGGCCGAGCTGTATGCGGACCCCAAGATTCGCGTCACCTCGTTCTGGACGATGGGCTTTAATCAGCACACCCGGGGCGTGTGGGCCAACAACATGGTCTACAACATCCATCTGTTGACGGGCAAGATTTCCACGCCTGGCAACAGCCCCTTCTCGTTGACGGGCCAGCCGTCCGCCTGCGGCACGGCGCGAGAGGTCGGCACGTTCTCGCACCGCCTGCCCGCCGATCTGGTGGTCACCAATCCCAAGCATCGGGCGCATGCGGAAGAAATCTGGAAGCTGCCCGCGGGCACCATCCCCGACAAGGTCGGCGCGCACGCGGTGTTGCAGAACCGGATGCTCAAGGACGGCAAGATCAACGCCTACTGGGTGATGGTCAACAACAACATGCAGGCGGGCGCCAATCTGATGAACGAGGGGTTGCCCGGTTATCGCAACCCCGAAAACTTCATCGTGGTGTCGGATGCCTACCCCACGGTCACGACCATCTCCGCCGACCTGATCCTGCCGGCCGCCATGTGGGTGGAAAAGGAAGGCGCGTACGGCAACGCCGAACGCCGCACGCAATTCTGGCACCAGCTGGTCAACGCGCCAGGCGACGCCCGCTCCGACCTCTGGCAACTGATGGAATTTTCCAAGCGCTTCAAGGTCGAGGAAGTCTGGCCCGCCGACCTGCTGGCCAAGATGCCGGAGTACCGGGGCAAGACCTTGTTCGACGTGCTGTTCGCCAACGGCAAGGTCAACAAGTTCCCCAATACCGAACTCAGCGCGGAATACGAGAACCAGGAGGCGAAGGCCTTCGGCTTTTACGTGCAAAAAGGTCTGTTCGAGGAATACGCCGAATTCGGCCGGGGCCACGGCCACGATCTCGCGCCGTTCGACACTTACCACGAGGTCCGCGGCCTGCGCTGGCCCGTGGTCAACGGCAAGGAGACGCTGTGGCGCTACCGCGAAGGCAGCGACCCCTACGTGAAGGCGGGCGCGGGCTTCGAGTTCTATGGGCATCCGGACGGACGCGCCATCATCTACGCCCTGCCCTATGAGCCGCCCCCGGAGATGCCGGACGAGGAATATCCGTTCTGGCTGTCCACCGGACGCGTGCTTGAACACTGGCACTCGGGGTCGATGACGCGGCGCGTTCCCGAGCTGTACAAGGCATTTCCCAACGCGGTGTGCTTCATGCACCCGGACGATGCGCAGGCCTTGGGACTGCGGCGCGGCGTGGAAGTCGAGGTCGTCTCGCGGCGCGGACGGATGCGCACGCGGGTGGAAACCCGCGGCCGCGACAAGCCGCCGCGCGGGCTGGTCTTCGTGCCATGGTTCGATGCAGGGCAGCTCATCAACAAGGTCACGCTGGACGCCACCGATCCGATCTCGTTCCAGACCGATTTCAAGAAATGCGCCGTGAAGATCGTCAAGGTCTGAGCCCCGGGAGACAGCCATGAAGAATCGCGTCACCGCCATCGCGCTCTGTGTCCTGCTCGGGTCAGCGGCCTGGGCCGCCCCCCCTTTCGAGGTGGTGGACCCGATGCGCGGCCCCACACCGGTCGCCGACGAGACGGATCCGCCGCTCATCAGTCCCATCGAGAACAAGGACATCAAGCGGATGCGCACGTATTCGATGCAGCCGCCCACCATTCCGCACAAGATCGACGGCTACCAGATCGACAAGAATTTCAACCGCTGCCTGACGTGCCACGCACGCGTGAACACCGAAGAGACGCAGGCCCCGCCGCTAAGCGTCACGCACTACATGGACCGCGACAGCAACGTGCTGGCGGAGGTGTCGCCGCGGCGTTATTTCTGCGTGCAATGCCATGTGCCCCAGGCTGAAGCCAAGCCGCTCGTGGCCAATGACTACCAGGACATCGACGTAATCCTCAAGCGCCTGACCGCCCCGGCGTCCGACAAGAAGTAAGGGACAGGAGCCCGTCATGGTCAAGCTCATCAAGCGTTACTGGAACATCATCCGCCGGCCCAGCGTGCACTTCAGCCTGGGCTTTCTGACCGTGGGCGGATTCATCGGCGGCA
>JAEYVD010000602.1 GCA_023432075.1 Pseudomonadota bacterium
CATTTTCATCGTGTTCGTGGTGGAAATGGCCCAGATCACGCCGCCGGTGGGGTTCAACCTGTTCGTGCTGTCCGGCATGAGCGGGCGTGAACTGCCCTACATCGCGCGGGCGTCATTGCCGATGTTCATCCTGATGATCGTCGCCGTGCTGCTGCTTTATGTGGCCCCTGGCATCGCCACCTGGTTGCCGTTGCACATGACGCTGTAGCGTCGCGCCAACGCCACAAAAACCCCGTTCCGCGAACGGGGTTTTTCTTTTCTGTTCGTCCGCTATCGAGGCGGCGCGCGCTTGCATGCTGTAAACCCGGGAAAACGCCGAATTTTTTCGATATTCCGTGCACGGCAACTTACTTAGAATCCCCAGGCGCCCGGCAAACCGCCGGACGCGGCAAGCCACGCCACAAGCGTGGCGCAACCATAAATCAGCTACACCTGGAGGAGTCCAACATGAAACGCATCACCCTCTCGCTGGCGGCTGCCGGCCTGGGTCTGGCCGCCGGCGCGGCCAACGCGGAAACCAGCGTCACCCTGTACGGCATCGCCGACGTCAGCATCCGCTACCTGAGCACCAGCTCCGGGGCCGTTGGCGAAGACGGCAGCCGCATCAGCATGGAGAACGGCGCCATCTCCAACAGCCGTTGGGGCCTGCGCGGCTCGGAAGACCTGGGCAACGGCAACCGCGCGTTCTTCCGCCTGGAAAACGGCATCAATCTGCAGAATGGCAAGGGTTCGGATACGTCCAAGGCGTTCAGCCGCCTGGCGTACGTTGGCCTGGATGGCGGCAGCATCGGCACGCTGACCCTCGGCCTGCAGAACACGCCCATGTTCGACCTCCTGGCCGACTACTTCGACCCGCTGACCGTCGGCAACTACGAACAGAACGCCTGGCTGCCCGCCGCCATGTCGCGCGTGCGCACCAACAACATGACCAAGTACGCCAATACGTTCGGCAACCTGTCCGTCGTGGCGTCATGGGCCAACGGCGAGGACTGGGGCGACCGCAAGGCCGGCCAGCAGTATGGCGCCAGCCTGCGCTACACGATCGGCCAACTCGGTCTGGGCGCCGCCTGGCAGCAAACCTACGCCGCCACCGATTCCGACGAGCGCCAGCGCGCCTGGAACCTGAACGCGTCCTATCAGTTCGAATCGGCGAAGGTCTTTGCGGGCTACTTCAACGGCCGCGACGAAACGGGCTGGGTCAATGGCGTCATGGGCGGCGCCACCACCGCCAGCCTGGACCGCAAGGACAACGGCTACTTCGCCGGCGTGACCTGGCAAGCCACCCCGCGTTGGGCCATCACGGGCGCGGCCTACTACGACCGCAGCGAGAACGTGGTCGTGGAAGGCGACAAGGGCAAGCGCTACGCGCTCGTCGCCGTGGCCGAATACGCGCTGTCCAAGCGATCGCAACTGTATGGCACCGTGGACTGGAACAAGGTCAGCGACGCCGCCAGCGGTGAAATCGCGGGCAAGAGCAACCAGCTTGGCGCAGCAGTCGGGTTCAGGCACATTTTCTAAACCCCGGGTGTCTGGCACCCCTGTAACGCCGTCTTCCATCCAAGATGGCGCCCAAGGGTGTCAGAACCCTCCCCCGCCCCCTTGATTGCCGCCTGGACCACGGCGACAATCCCACGCGTGCCTTGCCGTTTTCCGTGGAATGTCCCCGGCCCCGCGCGTTCACCGTCATCCCCCGCGGCGCCGCTTCCTCACCATGAACCGGGCCCGCCATATGAGTCTTCTTGTTGACTGCGCGCTTGTCCCGCTTGACCGCCTGCGGCGGACGGCATGGACGGCCATGGCGGTGACGGTCAGCGTGTTGCTGGCGGCTTGTTCATCGCCGGTGCAGTTGATGCCCACGCCGGTCAAGTTCACGACCGGTCAGGTCGATCCGTTTGCGCACAAGGCCGCGGCCGACCCCACGGGGATTCCCCTGCTGTACGCCACCAACCGCGCCGTCTTTCTCGAATCGCGCCAACCCTTTTATTCCATCTTCCCCAGCGACACGCTGCGTCTGGGCGTGGCCAAGGTGCAGATCGGCGACGGCACGCTGGACTGGGACCAGTTGCGGCAGTTGTCCACGTCGGGCAGCCAGCGCGGCCGGCCCGTGCTCAGCCTGGAGCGCATGGAGGAGCTGGTGGCGCTCAGCCCGCAAAGCGATGCGGAAACCTCGCCCGAGGCGCAGGCTTACTTTGCGCTCATCAACGACGCCCTCGCGGTCAGCAAGCATCGCGACCTGATCGTCTACGTGCATGGCTTCAACAACGCCGTATGGCGCGGCACCGCGCAGGCCGCGCAGTTTCATCACTTCACGGGACGGCAGGCCGTGGTGCTGGTGTTTCTATGGCCGTCGGCGGCCAGCCTGCTCGCCTATGCCACGGACGTGCGCGCGGCGCGCGAATCCGTGCCCGCATTCGCGCGTCTGATTGAGCTGCTTGCGCGCAACACGAACGCCGAGCACATCAACGTGCTTGCCTTCAGTGCGGGCGCGCGCATTGCCAGCGAAGGGCTTGCGACGCTGGCCCAGCCCCAGAACGGCGAAAGCCGCGAGGCGCTGCGGGCCCGGCTGCGGCTAGGACAGATCTATTTCGCCGCGCCCGACGAAGACACGTACCGCTTCGTCACCGACCTGCGCCAATACATCGACCTGACCGAACGCGTCAGCCTGGGCGCCAACCTGGACGACCGCGCCCTGCGCTTTGCGGCGCGCCACCAGCGCGCGTCCCGCGCGGGCCGGCCCAGCGCCGACGACCTGACCGAGGAGCAGGTCCAGTTCATCAACGCCGCCTCGCAGCAGTTGAACTTCGACATGATCTGGGTGGATCCCCGGGCCATTCCGGACCTGAACCGGCGTGCGCACAGTTTCTGGTTCGGCAACGCCTGGGTCAGCAGCGACGTGCTGATGCAGTTCCTGTGGCACAAGGCCCCGGCCGAACGCGGCCTGCAAGAGGGCTATACGCAGCAAGGAATGCGGTTCTGGACGTTTCCGCCCGATTACGATCAGCGCGTCAAAGCCTTGATGCTCACGCGCTGAAGGGGCGGACGGCCGGTGGCGGACGGCCGGTATCGGACGCCTGCGACCGGCTCGGGTCAGAACACCGCCATGCGGCTGTTGATC
>JAEYVD010000390.1 GCA_023432075.1 Pseudomonadota bacterium
GCCACTTGCGCGTAGGTGGCGGTTTCGCCCAGCGGGATTTCGCAAAGCGCCTCCCAGACCTTGCGTTGGAACGCCGTGCCGCGCACGTCCAGCGGCAGGTCCAGGCCGCGCGCCGGATCTTCGACAAAGCCGACCACGTCCGCAACCCAGCTTTCGAACTGGGGATCGGCGCCGATCAGCCTGGCGGCGCGGAAGCGGTCCTGCAGGTTCTTGACCAGGCGGTCCGGGTCCTCGTCCAGCGCGATTTCGCAGATGCCGGTGCTGCTTGCCGCCACCAGCAGCGCGCCCAACGCGCACTGCGCGACCGCGAATCGGATATCCACGCCTTCGCCGTTCTTTCGGAACGCAGTGGGCGTCATGCCCAGGATGGCGGGGGCGGCCTCGTAGAAGCGTCCGCTGGAATTGAAGCCGGCGTCGTACATGGCATCCGTGACGCTGGCGCTTTCTTCCAGGCGCTGGCGCGCGCGTCTGGCCCGCAGGGCGTTGGCGTAGGCCTTGGGCGTGATGCCCGTGGCGGCCTTGAAAACGCGGTGGAAATGGAAGCGGCTCATGCCGGCCTGTTCGGCCAGCGTCGACAGATCGGGCGGCTGCTCGGCTTCCAGGGCGCGGCAGGCGCGCTCGACGGCGGCGGCGTGCTGTTTGCTCAGGGGGACGGCGGCGGGGCTCATAAGGGACTCCTGACTGGCGCGTGTTGGCGTGATGCGTGACGCTATCGTCTCAAGACTGGCCGGCCCCGGCACTCCGCTTGTTGCGGCGGCGCTGTTGGCGTCCCCCTGGCGTCCCGGAAAGGCCAGTGCGACGCCTGCGGGCGTCAGGCGCCGGGCGCGTAGGTCTCCAGGAAGCGCCGCAGCAGGCCTGCCGCCACGGGCGTCGCGCGCACGTTGGCCGACAGCCCGGGCATGTCGAGGTTTTCGGCGGCGTAGCGGCGGCCATAGCGCTCGAGATGGGCCAGGATGAAGTCCGGCCCGAACTCGGGATGAAACTGGGTGGAAAAGACGTTGCGGCCGATGCGGATCATCTGGTGGTCGTCCAGATCCGAGCGCGCCAGCACTGCCGCGCCCGGGGGCGGTTGCAGCACGGTCTGCGCATGCAGCATCTGGGCGGGGAAGGTGGAGGGCACGCCGGCCATGAGCTGGTCGCCCGCGGCGGTCGGCAGCAATTCGACGGTTTGGGTGCCGACTTCGCGGCCCGAAGGGTTGTAGCCGACCTTGCCGCCCAGCGCGTGCGCCAGCAACTGGTGCCCGTAGCAGACGCCGAACATCGGCAGGCCAGCCTCGACGGCCTCGCGCAGCCAGGCGGCGGTGTCTTCGCTCCAGGGTTCCTTGTCGGACACCATGGCGGGCGAACCGGTGATCAGGGCGGCGCGGTAGCAGGAGGGCGCCTGAGGGCGCTGGCCTTCGTATACCGCGACGATCTCGACGGCGCTGGCGGCCAGGCCGGCCGCCGTCATGATTTGTTCGGCATAGCCGCCGAACTGGCTTTTGAGCGTATCGTCCGGATCGCCGGTGTGCAGGATCAGGACGGGCAGTGCAGAAGGAGTTGCGGCGGTCATAAAAGCGTATAGGTGAATTAGGAAGGCGCGTTGGTCCCGCGACCCGGCGCGCCAGCGCACATAATAATCCAGTGAAAATGTTCACGTGGGCGCACTGCGGCTCCCGCTCCGTCCCGGAAATACGTACAATCCGCTCAGATACTCATCCTTACAGACGATTCTCAATACTATGTGGATTTGGCTGGGATTGGCCGCGCTGGCCCTCATTGGAGAGCTGGCGACAGGAACCTTCTATTTGCTGCTGGTCGCCTTGGGGCTGGCCACGGGCGGCATTGCGGCCTGGCTGAACGCCGGCCTGCAATGGGAGTTGGTGGCTTGCGGCGTCGTGCTGCTGCTGGGACTCGTGGTGCTGCGCAAGACCCGGGTGCTGAAAAAGCGCGAGGTCAACGCCGCCCGCAATGCCGACGTCAACCTGGACATCGGCCAGACCGTCGTGGTCGAGGCGTGGTCCGACAGCGGGGCGGCGCGCGTCTGGTACCGGGGCGCGCACTGGCAGGCCCAGCTGGCCAAGGGACACGCCGCCCACCCAGGCGAACACATCATTACCGAATTGCGCGGTTCGATCCTTGTGCTTACTCCCAAGCGCGCCGGATCGGCATAGCAGAACGCACCCGCGCAGCGCCGCGGGCAATCGCCGGAACCCTGGCCGGCATGGCGGGGCAGGCCGGCGCATCCATCCGAAAAGAGGCTTCACACCATGATCGATTCTTCAACCGTCGTGCTGCTTGTCATCGTTGCGCTGGCGATTCTTATCGTCGTCAAGGCGATCGCCATCGTGCCGCAGCAGCATGCCTGGGTGGTCGAGCGGCTGGGCAAGTTCGACCGCGTCCTGTCCCCGGGCGCCGGATTCGTGATTCCGTTCATCGAACGGGTGGCGTACAAGCATTCCCTGAAGGAAATCCCGCTGGATGTGCCCAGCCAGGTCTGCATCACGCGCGACAACACCCAACTGCAGGTCGACGGCGTGCTGTACTTCCAGGTCACCGACCCGATGCGCGCGTCGTACGGTTCGTCCAACTACATCTCCGCGATCACGCAGCTTGCCCAGACCACCTTGCGTTCGGTCATCGGCAAGATGGAATTGGACCGCACCTTTGAAGAGCGCGATTCCATCAACAGCAACATCGTCTCGTCGCTGGACGAGGCCGCGCTGAACTGGGGCGTGAAGGTCCTGCGCTACGAGATCAAGGATCTGACGCCGCCCAACGAGATCCTGCGCTCCATGCAGGCCCAGATCACGGCCGAGCGCGAGAAGCGCGCGCTGATCGCCGCCTCCGAGGGCCGCCGCCAAGAACAGATCAATATCGCCACCGGCGAACGCGAAGCCGCGATCGCCCGATCCGAAGGCGAAAAACAGGCGCAGATCAACCAGGCGCAGGGCGAGGCGGCCGCGGTGCTGGCGATTGCCGAAGCCACCGCCAAGGCCATTACGCAGGTTGCCGACGCGGTGCGCCAGCCGGGCGGCATGGAAGCGGTAAACCTGAAGGTTGCCGAGCGCTACGTCGAAGCGTTCGGCAACGTGGCCAAGGAAGGCAACACGCTGATCCTGCCGGCCAATCTGTCCGACGTGGGCGGGATGATCGCCTCCGCCATGACCATCGTGAAGTCCACGCGCAACACCTGATACCGCACCTCGCGGCGCGCCGCCCATGATCGCTCCCGTTAATTTGCTTCTGATAGCAGCGCTGGCGGGGGTGCTTTCCCTTTGCGTGCTGGGATCCCTGGCGCGCAGCGGCATGGCCGGCATCCGCGAAACCATACGCGCCAACCTGCTCACGCTGTTGGCGTTTTCCACATTTGCGCTGCAGAGCACCGAGGCGCCGCTCTGGGCGTCCATCCTGGTGCCGAATGCGGCCATCGCGCTGGCCCTCTGCGCGTATTACGCGGGCGTGCGCCGGTTGCTCGGCCTTGCCGTGCCCCGGCATCTCATGACGCTGGGCTGTCTGGCGGCGCTGTCGGTCGTGGCCACCTACACCTACGTGGACTGGCAGGTGAGCCCGCGTATCGTTGCCATGTCGCTGCTGCAAATGGGCTTCATGCTGGCGGTGGCCATCGTCGTTCAGCGCAACATGCCCGCGCATCGTTCACGCTATGCCTACCGTTTCGTGTGGGCGGTGACGCTGATTTCCGCCGCGGTCTGCGCGCTTCGCGCCGGGGTCTACCTGTTGGGGCTGGACACGATGTCCGCCTTTCTCGAGCCCACGCTGTGGGGCGTGGCGTTCCTGACGCTGGGCGTGCTGATCATGCCGTGCCTGACACTGGGAACCATCATGATCATCCACGACCGCATGCTGGCCGATCGCGAACAAGAGGCCAGCACGGACTTCCTGACCGGCCTGATGTCACGCAAGGCGTGGTGGCTGCAGGCCGAGCGGTATTGCGCCCAGGCGTTGCGCATGCGCCGTCCGCTGACCTTGCTGCTGCTGGACATCGACCACTTCAAACGCATCAACGACACGCACGGGCATGCGGCCGGCGATGCGGTGCTGCGCCATTTCGGCCTGCTGGCGACCGCCACGCTGCGCACTGGCGATCACGTGGGGCGAGTGGGGGGCGAGGAATTCTGCGTGCTGTTTGCCGACATGCGCAGCGACGCCGTGCTGGAAGTGGCCGAGCGGCTGCTGGATTCGGTGCGGCGCACGCCATGCGCGCATGGGGGCAGCACGATTTCGTACACGTTCAGCGCGGGCGTCGAGGACTGGATACCGGGCGAGAACCTGCAGGTGCTGTTCGAACGGGCCGACCGAAAGCTCTATGCGGCCAAGTCGGCGGGGCGCAACCGCATCGTGGGCCCCGGCCATGACGCCGAGCGCCCGGCGCTGCCTGTGGCCGCGTAAATCAATCGTCCTTGCTGCGGCGCGGGGCGCGGGTGTCGTGCTTCATGATGCGTTCTTTTTCACGCGCCCAGTCCTTCTCGCGCGCGGTGTCGCGCTTGTCGAACAGCTTCTTGCCGCGGCCAAGCGCGAAATCCAGCTTGATGCGGCCGTTCTTGTAGTGCAGGTTCAGCGGCACGAGCGTATAGCCGCGCTGCTCGACCTTGCCGATGAGCTTGCTGATTTCCTCGGCCTTGAGCAGCAGCTTGCGCGTGCGCATGGCGTCGGGGTGGATGTGCGTGGAGGCCGTGGGCAGGGGGCTGACGTGCATGCCGAGCAGGTACAGTTCGCCATCGCGCACGATGACATAGCTTTCCTTGAGCTGCACGCGGCCGTCGCGGATCGCCTTGACTTCCCAGCCTTGCAGGACAAGGCCGGCCTCGTAGCGGTCTTCGATGAAATAATCGTGCGTGGCCTTGCGATTGTCGATAATGCTCATAAAGCCTTCTTGCTGGGGGATTCTGCGAATCCGGCGGATTGCGGGTTGTTGCGGGCGGCGATTGCTCGGTATCCTGACGGCTGTCTTTTGCCGCTGTTTTGTTTACTGCGCAGGCCGCTGCACCACTTTGGCCGCAGTTTTGTTCACTGCGCAGTTTTGTTCACTGTTTTGGCCGCAGTTTCGGCCCATTCAAGCCCACAAAGCGCTGTGCCGGTAAAATCTTGCCATTCTAGCCATTTGCGATAGTCGATGCACAAAGTACAACGATCCGTCCTGGTGCCTTACAGCGCCGCCCAGATGTTCGACCTGGTTGCCGACGTGGAGAAGTACCCCGAGTTCATGCCGTGGTGTGGCGGCGCCGAGGTGCAGACCCGCGACGAACA
>JAEYVD010000606.1 GCA_023432075.1 Pseudomonadota bacterium
TCGTCGCGGCGCATGTCGCGCGAGGCCATCGCCACATTGAAGGCCAGCGCGAAGCTGACGGTCACATTCAGCGCGCCGGTGGCCACTGTGCCGGCCACGGCCATCCAGAACCCCTGCGTGTGCACCACATCCCAGCCCAGCGTGGCGAGCGCGGCGGCGATCTGGCCCGCGCTGAGCGATACATGGCGCACTTCCAGCGTCGCGCCCAGCGCACTGACGATGACCGGCAGCAGGCCCAGCATCAACCCCAACGAGACGTTGGCGGCGATCAGCGACACATTGCGCTGCCAGAAGCCCGCCCAGCGCACCGCGCCGCGCGCCCCAAGCAGCTGCCGGGTGCGCCGGCCATACGCCATCACGTCGTGCACGCGATGCAGCGCAAACCAGTTGTCGGCCCATCCGGCAATCAGGCTGGACAGCCAGATCAACGCGCCGGTCACCGCGGCATAGAGCGGCGTCGGTCCCCAGAACGACAGCGATTGCAGCGTGTCTTGCGCCTTGCTGGCATCGATAAGCGGCTGTTCCAGCAACCGCATGGCCAGCCACTGGATTGCCCAGGCCAAGGGAAACACCACGGCCAGGTTGCCCGCAATCGCCGCCGCGTTCGAACGTACCATCGCCAGCGTGTCGTCGACGAAGGCCTCGCGGCCGTCGGGCGTGTAGGCCGCGTCCAGCCGGCGCGCCAGCGCCGGTCCCGTCATGGCCGGCTGCTTGGTGGCCAGCGTGAAATGCGCGAACTGGATCACCAGAAAGCTGCCGGCGTAGTTCAACGCGTTCAAGAGGCCTTCCAGCCACTTGTCCAGATGGGCCGACGTGATGATGAACTTGACGTAGACCGTGAACGCGACGACAAAGCCGCCGCCCATGGAGGCCTTGAGCATGTCCATGTATTCCAGCGTGTCGCGGGCGATGTAGTGTTCGCCGGTTTCCGCGCTGCGGTCCATCACGCGGCGCGCCAGCTGGGAGAGCGATGAGGCCGCCAGGTGGCGGATGCTGCTGCGCGCCAGCGTGCAGCGGATCAGCTCGGCCATCAGGTGCACGTAGCGATGGCGCTGCGTGGGGTCGATCCAGACGCTCAGCAGCAGCTCGATGCGCGCCAGGCGCAGCTTCATGCACTCGATCTGGTAGACCACGTCCACCGCCACGCCATTGCGCTTGAGTTCTTCGTAGACCGCGTCTCCTGCGGCGCGGCATTCGTCCAGCAACGCGCGCAGCAGGTTCAGGCGCTGGCCCACGGCCTCGCGCGGCGTGTCCGGCGTGCTGCCGAAGAGTTCGGCGGCCGCCTCCGACAGCGCGAAGAACGGAGTGTCTTCCACGCGGCCCGGCAGGCGCGAGCGGATGTCCTGGCTGAGCCCGGCGGCGCGCACCTGGCTGATGAGCACCTGCATGCTGCTGGTCAGCGCGTGCGCCAGGCGCCGGGCAAGCGCATCGGGCGTGGGGGCGTCGGGCGCTTCCGCGTCCTGAGCCGGCGCGCCTTCGTCCCGGTGCACCAGCGCGCGCACCCGGGTCAGCGTGGCATCGTCCAGCGACTCGATCCATTGCGCGTCGCCAGCGCGGCGAAACAGCAGGGTGAACAACCCGTCCATGTCGCCGCGGTTGGCGGGCGGGGGCAGCATCCAGTCCACGACGCGGCGCCACAGTTCGCCCCAGAAGCCCGGCTGCGAGGCGACGCCGGTGTCGCACAGCAGGGTGGTGGGATCGTTGTCCACCAGCACCGAACGCAACGTGGCGGCCGTGCGCGCGGCCACGGCGGGATTGTTTTCCAGCACCTGCAGCAGGTAGCGCAGCCGCGCGTGGCGGGGGTCTGCCTCATCCTCTGGCGCCAGGCAGGCGCCCGGCCGGTTCAGCCAGCGGCCCAGGTCGATGAGCCATAGATTGCGCTCGGCCAGCGGCGCCTGCGGATCGGCGTTGGCAAGGGTGCTGTCCAACTGCGGCCCGCCCCGCCGCGAAGCCCGCCAATTGCGCCACAAAGAGGTAAGCATGATCGGGCCTCGCGCGTCATCGTGAATCGGGATCGCGGCGCAACGAGAATCCCTGCGCCGCGTTCATGGCCAGGTAGCTGACGTTGCGTGACACCGCTGGCGGCTTGTCGCCCGCGTGCAAGGCGCGCACCTCGTCCAGCACCATCTTGTCGGCCAGTGTCATGCGGTCGATCATCCGCAGATATTGCATCCAGCTTTCCACCAGGAAGACCTCGCGCCAGACACCCTCGCGCTCCAGGTCGCGAAACAGCTGCCACTGCTGCGCGCCATTGCGCAGCCGCAACAGGCGCAGCGGCTGGGCGGCATGCAGCAGCGGCGCCAGCTTGTCCGCGTTGATCAGGTATTCCACCGCGACGAGCACCGCGCCGCGCTGCGTGTTGAAGCCGGCGGCGGCCATGGCGGGTTCCGCGTCGTCGGCGCGGGTCAGCGACCGGGCATCCACCTGTTCGGGCAGGCGCGACCGGTACAGCAAGGCCACGGTGACGCCCAGCACGATGCCGGCGGTGGACAGCGCGCCCGACACGCCCATCGTGCCCGCGAAGTGGCCCCACATGAACGATCCCGCCGCCAGGCCGCCGAATATCGCGGTCTGGTACAGCGCCAGCGCGCGGGCCTTGACCCAATCGGGCACCAGCAGCTGCACGGTCGTGTTGTAGGTGGCCAGCACGCCGATCCAGCAGCCGCCCGACAGCAGCAGCGCGGGAAACGCGACCCACAAGGTGTTGGTCAGGCCCAGCGCCAGCAGGCAGGCGGCAAGCAGGGCGGCGGCCACGCTGATCAGGCCGCTGGATCCCCAGGCCGCGCGCGCCCGGCGGACCACCACGCTGCCCAGGATGGCGCCCACGCCCAGCGCGCCGAGCATGTATCCATACAGCAGCGCGCTGCCGCTTTCATGTTCGTGCGCCAAGAGGGGCAGCAGCGCCCACAGCGCGCTGGCCGACAGGCCAAACGCGAACGAGCGCAGCATCACCACGCGCGTCACCGTCGAATGCTGCGTGTAGCGCACGGCAGCCACCACGCCCTCGAACAGTCCCTCGGGCGGCAGCCGACGCACGGGCAGGACGCGCTTCCAGCGCCAGATCGCCCAGATCAGGCTGCCGTAGCAAAAGCAGTTCAACAGAAAGACCCAGGATGCGCCCATTGCGCCCAGCAGCAGGCCGCCGATGGCGGGCCCCACCGCCCGCGCCACGTTGTAGTTCACGCTGTTCAGCAGGACGGCGCTGCCGACGTGCTCGCGCGGCACCTGCTCGCCCACGGCCGCCTGCCAGGCCGGCGTGACGATGGCGCTGCCGATGGCGATGCAGAACACCGACGCGATCAGCGTGATCGGGTGCAGCAGCCCCGCGAAGGCCAGGATGGTGATGAAGACGCCGCCCGCCAGCTCCAGCAGCATGCCGGCAAGCATGACCTTGCGGCGGTCGTGGTTGTCGGCCAGCACCCCCGTCAGGATCGACAGCGCGACCAGCGGGAAGGCGGCCGCCACCTGGATCATGGCAACCATCAGCGGGCTGCTCTGCTCCGTCGTGATGACCCACGCGGCCGCGACGGATTGCGCCCAGGTGCCCAGGTTGGCAAACAGGTTTGCGATCCAGATGACGCGAAAGGCGGGAAAGGCGAAAGGGGATAGCGTGCTGACCTGCAGGACAGGCGCGGGTGCGGCCGGAGGGGCCGCTGGCAGGTCGGTCGACGCCGAAACGGGCTGCAGCATGGGAGCGTGGCCGGACGCGAGGATCGCGCCCGTTCTGGGCTGGGTCAGGGTCGCTCAATGGTACGCCCAAGCCATGCGCGGGGGGAGGCGGCATACGCGTTTCCGGTAACCTCCCGGCTGCCCCTGTTTCACTCTTTACGTTTGCTGATTCAATGACCCTGACTTTCAACGGGCGCGCGTTCGCCGCCCTGCTTGCCGTGACCGCCGTGCTGGCGCTGATCGCCACCCTGGGCGCGCCTTATCCCTTCCTGCGGGGTTTCGTGGGCGACGTGGTCGCGGTGGGCTGGGCCTACCTGCTGTACCGCAGCTTTATCCGCGCGCGCGTGTTGCCGCTGGCCCTGGCGGCGCTGTTCACCGGGTATGCGGTGGAGTTCGCGCAGTACCTGGGCCGCCAATTCGGATGGCGCATCGAGCAGCCGGTGCTGCGCGTCGTGTTCGGCAGCGTGCCGGACTGGTGGGACGTGCTGGCCTATACCGTGGGCTTTGTGGTGGTGCTGGCGCTTGCCGGCGGCCTTGCGCGACGGGAGCGGCGCGCCGCGCTGCAAAACGCCCGGATGCAGGCCAGCCTGCGCGCAAGACGCTGAACGGGGCGGGGCCGGCTGGACGCCGGCCCCGTGGGCACAACTTGATGTTTAACCGGCTTGGCAGACCGTGTCGTCGCGTTGCGCGCGCACGGCGGGCGCGGCTGCGCGCAGCGGTTGCAGGCGGGCGTTGCGGAACGGCGCCAGCAGCTCAGACCAGGAAGAAGGAAACAGCGGCGTCGCGTGGCGCAC
>JAEYVD010000535.1 GCA_023432075.1 Pseudomonadota bacterium
TCTCGGCGGCCATCGCGGGGGCAGCCGCCAGCAGCGCCGCGGCCAGCGGCAGGGACAACCATTGCTTCAGTTTCATCAGGAGCTCCAGGAAATTCAGGAAGCGGCCGCGCCCGGGCGTGGCCGCAGGATATGGGTATGAGGGATCAAGCCGCCAGCGCGATGTCCGAGTGCGCGTCGGCGCCACCGACTCCGATGCCCAGCAGGCGCAGGATCTCGCGCTTTTCCGCGGCCAGGTCGGACAGGTCGTGCGTCTTGGCGCGATGCGCCAGATTGAATTCGCGCAGCACCCGCGCCGGTCGCGGGCTGAACACGACGATGCGGTCGGCCAGGAACAAGGCCTCGTCGACATCGTGGGTCACCAGCAGCACGGTGGGCTTTTCTTGCGCGATGAGCTGACGCAGCACGTCCTGCAGCGCAAGGCGGGTCAGCGCGTCCAGCGCGCCGAAGGGTTCATCCATCAGCATGGTCTGCGGCTGCGCGATGAACGCGCGGGCCAGCGCGGCGCGCTGTCGCATGCCGCCGGACACCTGGTGGGGATAGTAGTGTTCGAAGCCCGCCAGGCTGACTCGCGCCAGCCATTCGCGCGCCGCCTCGCGGGCGCGCTTTTTGGGCGTGTTCTGGAATTCCAGCGCCAGCGCCACGTTGTCTTCAAGCGTCAGCCAGGGATACAGGGCGTGTTCCTGGAATACCAGCGTGCGGCTGGGATGGGGGCCGGCGACCTTGGCGCCATCGGCCATTACGCTGCCCTGCGTGGGCATTTCGAGCCCTGCCGCCAGGTGCAGCAAGGTGGACTTGCCGCAGCCGGACGGGCCGACCAGCGCGACCAGCTCGCCGGTCTTGAATTCACTGGTAAAGCCGTCGACGACGGGCAAGTCGCCGAACTGCTTGTGGACGTTGTCGAAAATCAGGTTCATGGACGAATCGTCAGGGCGCGAGAAAACGAGCCTCAAATCTAACAATTCGTTATATGAATCCAAACGATCAATATCGAATGTCTTTACTTCTTTCCGTAATAAAGATCAGGCAGACGCGGCCGCCGACTGCTGCCGCGTGGCGGCTCGCTGCAATCCAAACGCAATCAGCAAGCCCATCGTGACCGACAGCGAGGCCGCCAGGAAGATCGCCGGATAGCCGAAACCGCTGGAGATATAGCCGGCGATGGGGCCGGTCACGCCCAAGGCAAGATCCAGGAATGCCGAATAAGCGCCCAGCGCGGCGCCGCGGCTTCCCGCGGGCACGCGCGCCACGGCTTCGACGCCGATGGCGGGAAACACCAGCGCGAAACCGCTGCCGGTAAGCGCGGCGCCCAGCAGCGCCATGCCCGGGTTGGGCGCCAGCCACAACAGCAACAGCCCGGCGGCCTCCACCACGAACGAGACTTGTGCGACCCGGAAGCCGCCAAAACGGGTGATCGTGCCGGCAAACAGCAGCCGCACACCGATGAAAGCGCCGCCGAATGCGCTGAGCGCATTCGCGGCGCCCTCCCACGAGGCGCTGGCGTAGTACAGGGCGACAAATGCCGCCAGGGTGCCAAAGCCCACCGACCCCAGGCCCAGCGCCATGCCGTGCGGAAACACCCGCAGCACCACGCTCTTGAAGGCCATCCGGTGTCCGCCCACGATGGCGACCGCGGGACGGATGATGGCCAG
This sequence comes from Pseudomonadota bacterium, assembly GCA_023432075.1. GTDB lineage: Bacteria > Pseudomonadota > Gammaproteobacteria > Burkholderiales > Burkholderiaceae_B > Achromobacter. The sequence goes on from JAEYVD010000535.1 coordinate 1,650, forward strand.
GCCCAAACCGGCCAGCCCAAGCAGCAGCACCGCGCCGCCCAGCGCGCCCATGCTCCACTGCTTTTCAAGCTGCACACCTAGCGGCGCGCCGAGCGCCAGCGCGCCATACGTGGCGATGCCGTTCCACGAAATGACGCGGGCCGTATGCAGCGGCCCCACCCGCGCAATGGCCCAGGTGGCCGAACCGGTGCCCACCCAGCTCTCGCCGAAGCCCAGCGCCAGACGGCTCAGGATGATGGCCGTCAGACTCAGCCAGGCGGTCCGCTCAAAGGCATAAGCCAGCAACAGGAACACGCCGCTGATCGCACAGGCGGCCATGCCGATGACAACGGTCTGCTTGGGGCCGACCATGTCGGCCATGCGCCCGGCGTGCGAGCGGCTGAGCAAGGTCGCCACGTACTGCACGCTGATTGCCAGGCCTGCCAGCACGGAGCCATAGCCCAGGTTGCCGTGCACATACCCCGGCAGGACGGCCAGCGGCAGGCCGATGGCCAGATAGCAGATGAAGGTGAAGAAGGCGATGGCTACGATGCGGGCCGTCAGGGTGAACGTGCCGATCTGCGCGCCATCGGGCGCGGCATGCTGAGAGGGAGACATTTGGGGGCAAAGGCAGGCCTGGCCGGACAGGCGCCAGGATCGGGGCGGATGATAGCGCAGCGCGGTTTGCGGCCGGCTGAACGCGCGCATCGCGCGCCGGAAAGCGGGCGCGGTTCAAATCCAGAAGCGGCGCACGAGGCCGTGCGCCGCTTCAGGGAAACCGCCGCGGAATCAGGCTTCGATGCCGCGCGACGACAGGTAGTCTTCGTAGCCGCCGCGGTAGTCGACGATCTCGCCCGAGGGCAGGATCTCGATCACGCGCGTGGCCAGGCCCGACACGAATTCGCGGTCATGCGACACGAACACCAACGTACCTTCGTACTTTTCCAGCGCGAACTGCAGCGATTCGATCGATTCCATGTCCAGGTGGTTGGTGGGCTCGTCGAGCAGCATGACGTTGTGCCGGCCAAGCATCAGGCGGCCGAATGTCATGCGGTTCTTTTCGCCGCCGGACAACACCTTGGGCGCCTTGGGCAGGTCGTCGGCCGAGAACAGCAGGCGGCCCAGCACCGAACGGATCGACTGATCGTCGTCGCCCGGCTGGCGGTGGTCGCCCATCCAGTCCAGCAGGTTGATGTCGGTCTGCAGGAACTGGTCGGACACGTCCTGAGCCATGTAGCCGAGGTCGGCATTGTCCGACCATTTGACCGTGCCCGAATCGGGCTGCAGGTCCTGCGCCAGCAGGCGCAGCAGCGTGGTCTTGCCCACGCCGTTGGCGCCGATGATCGCGATCTTCTCGCCGGCGTCGACCATGGCCGAGAACTTGGTGATGACCGGCGCGTCGTAGGCCTTGGTCAGGTTTTCGACGGTGACGGCCAGGCGGTGCATGACCTTGTTCTGCTCGAAGCGGATGTACGGATTCTGGCGCGACGAGGGCTTGACCACGACCTGGTCGGCCTTGATGCGGTCGATCTGCTTCAGGCGCGACGTGGCCTGGCGCGATTTGGACTTGTTGGCCGCAAAGCGGCGCACGAAGTCCTGCAGTTCGGCAACGCGTTCCTTGGCCTTGGCGTTGTTGGCGACCAGGCGCTCGCGGGCCTGCGTCGAAGCCAGCATGTAGTCGTCGTAGTTGCCGGCGTAGATGCGGATTTCACCGTAGTCCACGTCGGCCATGTGCGTGCACACCTGGTTCAGGAAGTGACGATCGTGGCTGATGATGATCATCGTGCTCTGGTAGCCGTTGAGCACGTTTTCCAGCCAGCGGATCGTGTTGATGTCCAGGTTGTTGGTGGGTTCGTCCAGCAGCAGGACGTCGGGGTTCGAGAACAGCGCCTGCGCCAGCAGCACGCGCAGCTTCCAGCCCGGCGCCACTTCGCGCATCGGCAGGTTGTGCTGGTCGACGGCGATTTCCAGGCCCAGCAGCAGTTCGCCTGCGCGGGCTTCGGCGGTGTAGCCGTCGTACTCGGCGAACTTGGCTTCCAGGTCGGCGGCGCGCATGTAGTCGTCTTCGGTCGCCTCCGGATTCGCGTAGATCGCGTCGCGCTCGGACATGGCCTGCCACATTTCGGTGTGGCCCATCATCACCACATCAAGCACGCGCACGTCTTCGAAGGCGAACTGGTCCTGGCGCAGCTTGCCCAGGCGCACGCCCGGCTCAAGCGCGACGTTGCCGCCGGAGGGTTCGAGATCGCCGCCGATGATCTTCATGAACGTAGACTTGCCGGACCCATTGGCCCCGATCAGCCCGTACCGGTTGCCTTCCCCGAACTTGACGCTGACGTTCTCGAAAAGGGGCTTGGGACCGAACTGGATGGTGAGATTGGCGGTGGATATCACGGTGTATGTACGTTTGAAGGCGCCC
>JAEYVD010000660.1 GCA_023432075.1 Pseudomonadota bacterium
ACCTCGATCGCGGGACGGTACGGATGACGGGCTTGCTCCAACACCTGCGCCGTCAGCGCGCCGACCGGCAGATGGCGGCTGTGGCCGATGTAGCGTTCCGAGCTCAGCATGTCCACGGTGATCTCCGACAGCGCGGCCCATGCGTGGTCAGGGCGCACCACGCATACCAGGCCAAGCTCCCCGATCTGTTCAAAGTTGGCATGCTGATGCGCGCCAGAACCAAGAATGACGCCCAGATCGATGCGTTGTTCGATGGCCATTTCCACCACTTCCGCGGCGGTGCCGACACGCAGCACGACGGACAGCATCGGATCGGCGTCTTGCAGTTCCCTCAGTACCGCCGGCAAGACGCTTGCGCCCGTCGCGGACACCGTCCCGATGATGAGCTGCTCGCCCCGGCGGTTGCCCAGGCTTTGCGCCAATTTGTCGACCGCATCCAGCGCGGCCAGCGCGTGGGTGATTTCGGGCAAGACGGCCTGGCCTGCCGCCGTCAATTCCAGATGCCGATGCCGGCGCGAAAAAAGCGCCGCGCCGATCCGGACTTCCAGCTCCTTGAGCATCGCGCTCGCGCCAGGCTGCGTTAAGCCGCAAGCCTCGGCGGCCTGCGTGACCGAACCCGTGCGGCAGATTGCCGCGACCAATTCCATCTCTCTCGGTCGTATCAGGTGTTTCATATGAAAGGCCACCGTATATGTATTTGACCGTATGCTACCCGAGCTTCACACTGGCCCGACATCCATTCGTTGGCCACTACCTTGAAAGTCACCCACATCAACGGCTATCACTTGGCGTACACGCCTGCCGTGCCGCTCGGCAATGCCCGCACGTTCATGCGCAAGCGGGAGTTTCTCGCCCTGGAGATCATCACTGACAGCGGCCTGCGCGGGTGGGGCGAAGTCTTTTCGTCGCCGTGGGCGGCCGCCGCACTGATCCGCCAGCAATTCGGCGCCCTCGTCTGCGGGCGATCCCCCCTTGATTACGGCGCGGTCTACGCTGACCTGGTGCCACGCATCGGCTATGACAAGCGTGGCCCGGCAATGATGGCGATTTCCGCGATCGACATGGCGTTGCATGACCTTGCCGCCCGCGCGCAGGGCGTGAGCATTGCTCAGCTGCTGGGCGGCGCGGTGCGCCATGAAGTGCCCTGCTACGCCAGCGGCCCTTTCATCGCCGAGGGCGATGCACCGTACCGGCACTATCCGCGAGAGATCGAAGCGCTTTTGCGCCAGGGTTTCAAGGCAGTCAAACCCCGAGCCGGCATCTCACCCCAGGCGGACGCCGCAATGGCGCAACAGGTCCGCGCGTTGATCGGCCCGGATGCCGATTTCATGCTCGACATCAACCAGGGCTACAGCACGGCGGCTGCGCGATTGGCGGCACGGCTTATCGAACCGGCGCGCCCCTTGTGGATCGAAGAGCCGGTGGGACCGGAGAACCTGGAGGGCTACGCCGCCACCGCGCAAGCGACCGCCTGCGCGATTGCGGGCGGCGAAGCCATCGGCAGCCTGGCGGGTTTTGACGGCCTGCTGCGCACGGGGGCAGTAGGCGTCCTGCAACCCGACCTGGGGGTATGCGGGGGCTTTACCGGCTATCGAAAAGCCGCGGCCCTGGCGGAAAGCCGCGATGTCGCCGTCATGCCCCATGCCTTTGGCACGGCGATCAACTTTCTTGCGTCGTTGCAGGTCGCCGCGACACAGATGCCCGCGCGAGGCGGCGCCTGGTCCAGCTATCCCTTCGTGGAGTACGACGTGACGGGCAACCCGCTCATCGCCTTGACGGGCCACCCGGTGCAGGGCAATGGCTTGGCAGCCCTTCCCGACGGCCCCGGCCTGGGCATGGACTTCACGCCGGAACAGTTCGAACCCTGGACGGTCCAGCACTGGCGCATCGAAACCTAGGACGCCCCCCTGCCGCCACACACCAAAACCAAATCAGGAGACAACATGCGCAGCCCAAATACCGATCGACCACGCCCCTCGCGCCGCCGCTTTTCCACCCTGCTCTTGGCACTAGCCTTGTCAGGCGCGTGTGCCCCGGGCGCCCATGCCGCCGACCCGTGGCCGGCCAAGCCCATCACCTTGATCGTGCCTTTTCCGCCAGGCGGCACCACCGATGTCACCGGACGAATTCTGGCCCGTGCCTTGTCCACACAGCTCGGTCAGAGCGTCATCGTCGAGAATCGCGCGGGCGCCAGCGGCAACATTGGATCGGCATTCGTCGCACGCGCCAAACCTGATGGCTACACGCTGTTGATGTCCGGGGTGGGCACCCACGCCGCCAACGCCGCCCTGTATGACGCCATGCCATACGATCCGATCAAGGATTTCACGCACATCAGCAGCATCACATCCAGTCCTAACGTCATCGCCGTCAACCCGGACTTTCCTGCCACCACATTGGCCGAACTGGTCAGCCTGCTGCGCAAATCGCCCGACAAGTTCAACTACGCCAGTCCGGGCGCAGGCTCGTCAGGCAACCTTGCCTTCGAGCTGCTCAAGCAACGGGCGGACGTCAAGGTGCAGCACATCCCGTACAAGGGCGCGTCTCAGGCAGTCACCGACGTCATCGGCGGGCAAGTCCCCATCCTGGTCATGGTGGCCGATACGCTGGAACCGCATGTGCGGGCTGGCAAGCTTCGCGTACTGGCGTCAACGGGCGCCCAACGCAGCCTCTTGTTTCCGGACCTGCCCACCGTCGCAGAATCGGGATACCCCGATTTCGATGCCGTCTCCTGGACAGGACTGTCGGCGCCCGCAGGCTTGCCCGATGCGATTCGCGACCGGCTATCAGACGCCACGCGGGCCGCGTTGAGCGACCCCGACGTGATCAAGCCGCTCAAGGCGACCGGCAACGCCGTCACCCTTCGCAGCCCGCAGGATTTCACGGCGTTTATCGCAAGCGAAATCCAAAAGTGGGCGGCGGTTGCCAAAACCGCCGGGTTGAAGATGGATTGATGCCGGTCTGACGGCGGCACGCGTTGGGGGTGTTGCCAAGCCTCATCCCGACGCCAAGACCCGGCGCCCAAGCCGGCGGAAAAAAAAATTCCGCCGCCCTGCATCCAATCGCGTCTCCCGCGTGTAGTACCTGCAACGGCGCACATTCCGTGCGCCGTATCCGCAAATTCCTTTTGCGCAGGAGACCGCTCATGACGACTCGCCCCACCCCCGCCACCGGCCTTTTCACCGCCGCCCTGCTGGCTGCTTGCGGCATGCTGCAAGCCCCGGCCATGGCTGCCTCGCAAGACGCCCTGCCCGCCGCCGTCCAGGTGCCCGCCGGCCACAAAGTGGCCTGGGAAACCGTCGGCACCGGCGAAATTACCTATGAATGCCGCGCCAAGGCCGACGCCAAGGATCAGATGGAATGGGTGTTCGCTGGTCCGAAGGCGGTCCTGAAAGACCGCCAAGGCAAGCAGGTCGGCACCTATTACGGTCCGCCCGCCACCTGGGAGGCCGCGGACGGCTCCAAGCTGACCGGCACGCAGGTCGCCGTGGCGCCGGCCGGCGCGGGCAACCTGCCCTATCAACTGGTCAAGGCCAATCCCGCCATGGGCGCCGGCGCACTGACGGGGGTCGCTTACATCCAGCGCACGGCGCTCAAGGGCGGCGTGGCGCCCCAGAAGCCTTGCACCCAGGCCGGCCAACGCAGCCAGGTGTCATACCAGGCCGACTACATCTTCTGGAAGGCGAACTGACACCTGGCAGGCCGCGGCGGCGGGAGTCCGGTAACATGGCCCGGATCCGCCGCCGGGCTTGCCAGCCCGGTCCGTGCCCCTCACCCCCTGCCCCCGCGCGCATGCCAAACCGACCTGTTCCGGATTTCGATTACGAAGCAGCCCTCGAGCAGTGCGCCGCAGGGCGCCGCTCGGCGCTGGAGGCCCTGTACCGCCACGAAGGCCCGCGGTTGCTGGGCGTCGCCCAGCGCATCGTGCGTGACCGCGCCCGGGCCGAAGACATCGTGCACGATGCCTTCGTCAATATCTGGAACCGGGCCGGCAGCTTCGACGCCACGCGCGGCTCGGCCCGTGGCTGGCTTTACAGCGTGGCGCGCAATCTGGCGCTGAACGCCGTGCGTGATGGCCGCCATGAAACCGCCGTCGACGACGATACCGCCGCCGCGCTGGATGCGCGCGACGCGATGGACGCCTGGCACGACACACGCGACGCCTTCGACTGGCGCGACAGCGCCGGCCGCATCGGCCCCTGCCTGGAACAACTGGAACCCGTGCGACGCAACTGTGTGCTGCATGCCTACGTGGATGGCCTGTCGCACAGCGAAATCGCACAGCGCCTGGACGCGCCGCTGGGCACCGTCAAAGCCTGGATCAAACGCAGCCTGAAAGCGCTGAAGGAATGCCTGGCATGAGCGCCCCGACAGTCCCCCCCGAAAACCTGGACGAACTGGCCGGGGAATACGTGCTCGGCACCTTGTCCCGCGCGCGCCGCCAGGAGGTCAACGCCCGCCTGCCGCACGATGCCGCCCTGCGCGCCGCCGTCGACCGTTGGGAAGCGCGCCTGCTGCCGCTGGCCAGTCTGACCGAGCCGATCGAGCCTTCGCCCGGCCTGTGGCCACGCATCGCCAAAACGCTGGACCGCCAGACTGCGGCCCGGCAAGCCGGCCAGTCCACGCGTCCAGGCTGGTGGGATAGCCTCTTCTTCTGGCGCGGCGCAGCCGCCAGCGGCCTGGCCGCCGCATTGGTCCTGGCCGGAACGTTGGCGCTACGGCCAGCGCAAACGCCAGGTCCCGTGCAGTACATGGTGGTGCTGGTCGCGCCCCAATCGCAGACGCCAGGCTGGGTGGTGCAGGCCAGCGCGGGTCAGCGCGAGGTGCAACTGGTGCCGATTGCGGCCATGCAGGTGCCGGCCGATCGCGCGCTGGAATTCTGGACCAAGGCGGACGGCTGGGCCGGCCCGGTGTCGCTGGGCCTGATCAAACCCGGCGAGCCGGTGCGCATCCCCCTGGACAAGCTGCCCCCGCTGGAGGCGAACCAGTTGTTTGAACTGACGCTGGAACCGCCCAATGGCTCGCCCACCGGCAAGCCGACCGGTCCGATTCAGTTCATCGGCCGGGCGGTAAAGGTGATGTAGCCAAGGGGTCCTAGTCGATCTTGGCGCCAGAGTGCGCCACGATCGGCGCCCATTTGAGCCGGGCCTCCTGGATCCGGCTGCCGAACTCGGCGGGCGTGGACGTAAGTGGCGTGGCGCCAATGTTCAGGATCTTTTCTATCGTCGCCGGCTCCTGGGAGATCTCGGTGATGGCCTTGGAGAGCGTCGCCAACGTCTGCGCCGGCAGGCCTTTGGGCGCCGCCACGCCAAACCACACTTCCACGTCATAGCCCGGCACGCCCGCCTCGGCCATGGTCGGCACGTCCGGCAGCAGCGGCGAGCGCTTGGCGCTGGTCACGGCCAACGCTCGCAGGCTGCCGGCCTTCACGTGCGGCAACGAGCCGGGCAGATTGTCAAACATCAACTGGATCTGATCGGCCAACAAGTCCGCCATCGCGGGGCCGCTTCCTTTGTACGGCACATGCGTGAAGGACGTGCCCGTCATCGACTGGAACAACTCACCCGACAGATGGTTGGTCGTACCGTTGCCAGCCGAGCCCATGTTCAGACTGGCCGGCTTGCTCTTGGCGTAGGCCGCAAGTTCTTCCACTGTCTTGGCCTGCACCTTGGGATTGACGACCAGGATGTTGGGCACACTGGCAAATTGCGCGATCGGCGTGAAGTCCTTCTCCGGGTCGAACGGCAGCTTCTTGTAGAGGGAAGGATTGATCCCCAACGTGCCCTCGGTGGCGAACAACAGCGTGTATCCGTCGGCGGCCGCTTTGGCGACCAGGTCCGTGCCAATGTTGCCGCCCGCGCCCGGACGGTTGTCGGCCACCACTTGCTGGCCAAGCTTCTCCGACAGGCGCGCCGCCAGCACGCGGCCCAGGTTGTCGGTGCTGCCGCCCACGGCGAATGGAATGATCAGCCGAATCGGCTTTGTCGGATAGGCATCCGCAATCGCAGCGGAAGAAAATGCCAGCGCCGAGACGGCGGCAATCGTGATGGCAAGCTTCATGGTGGAACCCCTTGTGTAATAAGAATAGGAAAGC
>JAEYVD010000623.1 GCA_023432075.1 Pseudomonadota bacterium
TGGCCCAGGCTGGTGCGCATGGCTTCCGCGAGAGAGCGGGCGACGTTGTCGGTCGGGCCGCCTGCAGCGAACGGCACCACCATGTTGATGGGGCGTTCCGGGTATTCCGCGTGCGCGGCGCCGGCCGCGAACAGGGCACCGGCCGCGAGCAGGGCCGAAAGCGTGCGGGGGATCAGGGTCATGAGGTCTCCGATTGCAGGGTTTTGCTTGCTGCGATTTAGTTATCAACCGCTGACATGTATTTGGTATTTGTCTGTCATCAGCGTGAAAGCAGTGTAGAAAAGAATTGATACCGCGTCATGTCCGGTATTTCCCGAGTTCTGGGAAATTGTTGAGCGCAATCAAGCCGGGCAAACCGCCGCACCGAAAAAGTGCAAACACTTGTTGCGCCGCACAAAAAGCGCTTGACAAGTTTTTTACCGAGTCTAGAATGGCAATTGTGCAGTGCATCAAACGGGCCGGCGGTAGCTTGTAGTACCAGTTTCCGCGCACGTTTATTTATTTCGTCGCAGACAACCATCCTTATTGCCGGACAGCCTCCGGCTACCCTGAGAGGAGCATTCTATGAGCGCAATCCCGCAACAAGTCCTGGACCGCCAGAAGGCCAGCATCAACACCATCGTGGCTGCCCAGTCCGCCGTTTTCGCCGGCTTTGAAAAGCTGGTCGAACTGAACCTGAAGGTCGTGAAGGCCACCCTGGACGAAGTCGCCCAGAAGTCGCAGCAAGCTTCCGAAGTGAAGGATCCCCAGGAAGCCGCCGCGTTTGCCACCGGCCTGCTGCAACCGGGCGCCGAAAAGGCCCTGGCCTACACCAAGCACGTGTATGACATCGTTGCCGGCGTGCAAGGCAGCCTGGTCAAGCTGACCGAAGAACAGATCGCCGAAAGCCAGCAGCAGCTGAGCGAAGCCGTCGACCAGTTCTCCAAGAACGCCCCGACCGGTTCCGAAAGCGCCGTTGCCTTGATCAAGTCCTCGCTGGCCACCGCGACCAGCGCCTACGATTCGATGACCAAGGCCGCCAAGCAGGCCGCCGAAGTTGCCGAGTCGAACCTGAATGCCGCCGCCAACGCGACCTTCAAGGCTGCCACGGACGCTGCCGATGCCGCCACCAAGGTCGCCAGCCGCAGCCGCCGCAGCGCCTAAGTATTTGGCGCACGCTGCTGCGCAAATCGCAGTAATGTAGTACTGTTGAGTGACAGAGCAGAGCTGGAATTAGGGCCACCCACAGGGTGGCCCCTTTTTTTGCCTGCGTTTTGTCTGGCAGGTTTTGCGGTTAGCGGCGCGCCACGGCGCGTACGCATTCGCCGACCAGGCCAGGGCCGCGGTAGATCAGGCCCGTGTAGAGCTGCACCGCATCGGCGCCGGCGTCCATCTTTTCGCGGGCTTGCTGGCCGGACAGCACGCCGCCCACGCCGATGATGGCAAGGCTGTTGCCCAGCCGTTCCTTCAGGCGGCGGATCACCGCCAGGGACAATTCATGCACGGGCGCGCCAGACAGGCCGCCTGCTTCTTGCGCGTGGGCCTGACCTTGCACCGCATCGCGCGACAAGGTGGTGTTGGTGGCGATGACGCCATCGATGCCGTGGCGCGGCAGGATTTCGGCGATGGCGTCGATTTGCTCCTGCGTCAGGTCCGGCGCAATCTTCACCGCCATCGGAACGCGGCGCTGGTGCTGGTCTTCCAATGCGCGGCGCTTGTCCGCCAACTGCGCGAGCAGGGCAGAGAGCTCGTCGCCGCTTTGCAGCGCGCGCAGGTTCTTGGTGTTGGGCGACGAGATGTTCACGGTGACGTAGTCGGCGTGCGGGTACACCCCATCCAGCCCGATCAAGTAGTCGTCCGCCGCCCGTTCGATGGGCGTGTCCGCGTTCTTGCCGATGTTCAGGCCCAGGATCCCGCCTTGCTTGCGCCACGTGCTGCGTTGCACGTTGGCCAGGAACGCGTCCAGTCCCTGGTTGTTGAAGCCCAGCCGGTTGATCAGCGCATTGGCGCGCGGCAGCCGGAACATGCGGGGCTTGGGATTGCCGGGTTGGGCGCGCGGCGTGACCGTGCCGACCTCTATGAAGCCGAAGCCCAGGTTGCCCAGCGCGTCGATGTAGGCGCCGTTCTTGTCCAGGCCCGCCGCCAGCCCGATCGGGTTGGCCAGCTGCATCCCCATCAGCGTGCAGGGCGCCTTGGGCTGCGCGTGCATCAGCTTGCGTGTGGCGCCGCATTCGTAGGCGCGCTGCAGGCCCGTCAAGGTGACTTCGTGGGCGGTTTCCGCGTCCATGGCGAACAGCGCCGGGCGGGCCAGGGGGTAGGCGTGGAAGAGGATAGACATGGGGCGGGATTGTAGAGCGATTTGATGCGTCCCCGCCGCTCAGGGGTAAACCGGAAAGGCCGATTCAGGCGGGAGGGCGCTCGGGCGTGTCGCGCCATTGTCCGTCGACCAGGAACTGCGCCGGACGGAAGGCGGATTTATAGGACATTTTCCGGCTGTCCGCGATCCAGTAGCCCAGATAGAGCCAGGGCAGGTTCAGCGCGCGGCACTGTTCGACCTGCCAGAGAATGCTGTAGGTGCCCAGTCCGTCGGCGATGTCCGGGTCATAGAACGTGTAGACCGAGGACAGGCCGTCGTCCAGCACGTCGATGATGGAGACCATCACCAGCACGCCTTCGGCATTGCGGAACTCGACCAGCCGGGTGTTGACGCGGCTGGTCAGCAGGAACTGCGCGTACTGCGTGCGGCTGTCTTCGTCCATGCCGCCGCCCGGATGGCGGCCCTGCTGGTAGCGCGTATAGAGGCGGTAGTGCTCGGGCGACCATGCAAGCTCGGCCACGAACGACTGAAGATGCTGATGGTTGCGCCACGCGCGGCGCTGGCTGCGATTGGGCGCGAAGGCGGCCGCATCCACGCGCACGGGGATACAGGCCTGGCAGTTGTCGCAATGGGGACGGTAGGTGAAGAGTCCGCTGCGGCGAAAGCCCTGTTCCACCAGTTGCGAATACGTGCCCGCGTTGATCAGATGGCCGGGTGCGGCAACCTGCGACCGGGCCTGGCGACCCGGCAGGTAACTGCACGGATAGGGGGCGGTTGCATAGAACTGCAGCGTGGAGAAGGGGAGTTCTTTCAGCTGGCTCATGGGAGCGGGCTCATTGGAGCTGGCGCATGGAATATCCCTTGTCGGCGTCAAGCCCGGGACGGAATCGCTCCATATTAACGCTTAACTCGGGCGGCAATCCGTCCCCTCGGGTGTGTCCGGATGCAGCGTTCCTTGCGTGTCCAACCTGCCGCGGGACCACGCGATGCCAGGTTGCATCGTGGCCTGGCGGACATGCCGCAAAAAGCGTTCGCGGGGCAAGGGGCGTGCGCCCATGCTGGCCAGGTGGCGCGTCTGCTGCTGGCAGTCGATCCATTCCACGCCCTGCGCCTCAAGGTAGCGAACAAGATGCGCCAGCGCGATCTTGGAGGCGTTCGGGACACGGGTGAACATGGATTCGCCAAAGAACATGCGACCCAGGCTGATGCCATACAGGCCGCCCGCCAGTTCGCCGTCGATCCAGGTTTCGATGCTGTGCACGACCCCGGCCTCGTGCCATTGCCGGTAAGCCTCCTGCATGGCCGCCGTGATCCAGGTGCCGGGCTGGCCGTCGCGCGGCGCGGCGCAGGCCGCCATGACCTGCGGGAACACGGTGTCGACTCGCACCTGCACACGGGGCGCCGCGTCATGCTCGCGCGCGGCGATTTGCCGGAGCAGCTTGCGCAGCGAATGCGATGGCGCGAAATCCTTCACGCGCAGCACCATGCGCGGATCCGGGCTCCACCACAGGACGGGCTCGCCTTCCGAATACCAGGGAAAGATGCCGTTGGTATAGGCCTGCGTCAGCCGTTCCGGGGACAGGTCCGCGCCGGCGGCCAGCAGGCCATCCGGATCCGTCAACGCGAATTCCGCAGGGGGAAACGGGGTGTCGGCGGCAAGCCAGGGCAGCTTCAACGGTGAGATTCGAGGGTGTAGTGATGAGGACCGAAGACGCCGCGTTTGCGGTCCTCGAAAAACAGGCGCAGGGTGCTTGCCACGGTGCGGAACGCCAGATCGTCCCAGGGAATCTCGGCTTCGTCGTACCAGCGCGCCTCCAGGCTCTCCGGGCCGGGATCCAGTTCGGGACCCACCGCCTGCGCCAGATAGAACACGTGAACTTGCTCGATCTGCGGCACGTCGATGATGGTGTAGATGTCGCCCAGTTGGATCTTGGCGCCGGATTCTTCCAGCGTTTCGCGCGCGGCGCCTTGCGCCGTGCTTTCGCCCAGCTCCATGAAGCCCGCGGGCAGCGTCCACGTGTTGTAGCGCGGCTCGATCGCGCGCAGGCACAGCAGCACGCGGTTTTCCCAGACGGGCACGGTGCCGACCACCAGCCGCGGATTCTGGTAATGAATGGCCCCGCAGTGATCGCAGATGTCGCGCTCGCGGTTGTCGCCTTCCGGCACGCGGCGGTTTACCGGCGAGCCGCACTGGCTGCAAAAGAGGGAACGGCGCGGAGCGGGAAAGTATTCGAGAGGCGATTT
>JAEYVD010000667.1 GCA_023432075.1 Pseudomonadota bacterium
ACCTGCTGGGTCTTGAAGAAGAACAGCACGATGCCGCTGATCGTGCAGGTGATGAAACACAGCACAAACAGGCTGAAGGCCATTGCCATGACGGGTGAATGCATGGGGGATCTCAACGATGCGCGGCGGGACCGCGTGGGATGGACGAATTCAGGTAAAAAAAGCTGGCCCTATTGTAGAGGCCTTGGCGCGGCCCCGTGTTCAGGGCCGCGTCAGCGCGCCGGGCGGGCGCACGGGTTGCGTCAGCCGCGGGTCTGGCCTTCGCCGTTCAGGACCCACTTGAGCGTGGTCAGGCCTTCCAGGCCGACCGGGCCGCGCGCGTGCAGGCGATTGGTGGAGATGCCGATTTCAGCGCCCAGCCCATATTCGAAGCCGTCTGCAAAGCAGGTGGGAAGGTTGACGTACACGGAGCTGGAGTCGACTTCGCGCTGGAAGCGCTGGGCCGCCGAGAGGTCTTGCGTGACGATCGCGTCGGTGTGCCCCGAGCCATAGCGCGCGATATGTTCGATGGCGTCGTCCAACGTGTCGACGATGCGCACAGCCAGGATGGGCGCCAGGTATTCGGTGGCCCAGTCCTCTTCCGTGGCGGGCGTGGCGTGCGGCAGCAGCGCCAGCGTGCGCGGGCAGCCGCGCAGTTCCACGCCGTGTTCGGCGAAAGCGGCGGCCAGGCTGGGCAGGATGGACACGGCGGCCACGGCGTCGATCAGCAGCGTTTCCATTGCGCCGCAGATGCCGTAGCGGTAGGTCTTGGCGTTCAGGGCGATGGCGTGGGCCTTGTCGGGGTCTGCCGCCGCGTCGATATAGATGTGGCAGTTGCCGTCCAGGTGCTTGATGAGCGGCACGCGCGCTTCTTGGGACAGCCGGGCGATGAGGCCCTTGCCGCCGCGCGGGACGATGACGTCGATGTGCTCGGTCATGGTAATGAGCGCGCCGACGGCGGCGCGGTCCGTCGTGGCGACGACCTGCACGGCGTCTTGCGGCAGGCCGGCGGCGGCCAGGCCGGTTTGCACGATGCGGCCGAGCGCCACGTTCGAGTGCAGGGCTTCGCTGCCGCCACGCAGGATGGCGGCGTTGCCGGACTTCAGGCAAAGGGCCGCGGCGTCGATGGTGACGTTGGGGCGCGATTCGTAAATGATGCCGATCACGCCCAATGGCACGCGCATCTGGGCGACGCGCATCCCGTTGGGCCGCACGGTGGTGGCGGTGATGCTGCCGATCGGGTCGGGCAGGGCGGCGATCTGGCGCAGGCCTTCGGCCATGTGCGCCAGCGTCTTGTCCGACAGGGTCAGACGGTCCAGCAGGGCGGGCTCCAGGCCATTGGCCCGGGCGGCGGCCACGTCCTTTTCGTTGGCGGCTTTCAGTTCGTCGTGGCTGGCGGCCAGGGCGTCGGCCATGGCGATCAGCGCCCGGTTCTTGGCGGCGCTATCGGCGCGCATCATGGCGCGCGAGGCGCGGCGGGCGTTTTCGCCCAGGGTCAGCATGGCTTGTTCGATGGAGGACGAGGACATGGCGGCGTCGATCTTGTGGAGAAAGCGGCGCGGGCGCCGCCTGGAGAGTCAGTGTATATCCGGCGAGAGGGCCGGGCGAGATCCGGTCGGCGGACCGGATGGGGGGCGGGAGGCAGGCGGCGAAGCCGCCTTCACGGTCGGCCGCCAGCGGCGGCCACGCGCAGGGCCAGCCGTGTCATTTCTTCCCAGGGGTCCGAGAGGCGCCCCGGGACCGACAGGCCCTTGATCAGGCGGTCGACTTCGTGGGCGTGCTGCACCGCGGCCGGCCAGACACCGGGCTGGACCCGGTTCAGGGCCTGCAGCGCAAGGCGTTCATGCGCGCCGAAAATGCGCAGGCGGCGCATGAGACCGCCCGCGTCCTGGCCCAGCGCGCGCGCTTCGGCAATGCGGGCCAGCAGGCGGATTTCTTCGCCGACTGCCCACAGCACCAGCGGCAGCGCCTCGCCTTCGGCGCGCAGGCCGTCGATCATGCGGATGGTGCGGCCGATGTCGCCGGCCAGCATCGCATCGCGCAGACCGAAGACGTCGTAGCGGGCGACGTTCAGCACGGCGCGTTCGACGTCCTCGGGGGCAAGCTGGCCTTCGGGGTAGAGCAGGCCCAGCTTCTGGATTTCCTGGTGGGCGGCGAGCAGGTTGCCTTCGACCTTGTCGGCCATCCATTGCAGGGTGGCGTTGTCCGCGCGCTGGTTCTGGCGCGCCAGGCGCATGCCGACCCAGGCGGGCAGACGGCCGCGTTCGATGTTGGCGATGTCGACAGCCGTGCCGGCGCGGGCAAGCGCCTGCATCCAGCGGCTTTCGCGGGTGGCCTTGTCCAGGCGAGGCAGCGCGATCAGCACCAGGGTGTCAGCGTCGGGCTGTTTTTCGGCCTGTTCGGCCAGCTTGGTCAGGGTGTCGGCGCCGGATTTACCCGGCTTGCCGGTGGGGATCTTGATTTCAAGGATGCGGCGGTCGCCAAAGAGCGACACGCTCTGGGTGGCGGCAATGACCGCGCTCCAGTCGCTGCGCGCGTCCATCACCATGGACAGGCGCTCGGTGTAGCCGGCGTTGCGCG
>JAEYVD010000668.1 GCA_023432075.1 Pseudomonadota bacterium
CACGGCCACGGCCAGCGGTTCGGCCAGGACGTTCATGCTTTGTTCGTGAGCGGCCATGGCGTCGCGAAAGTGCGACGTCATACGAGAGGTCATATCCATGGGCGCGATTATCTCACGGGGCCGGGCCGCGGTTCTGTCCTTGCGCAACGATCGCCGAGGGTTGGCGCCGGACCGCGCCAGCCGGATCATGGCAGCCAGAAAGCGCCGCGCAGCCAGGCTGGCTGGCCGTCGTCGAAAACCACCGCGTCGAAACGGGCGGGCGGGGCCAGGCCCCGCCAATGGCGGCGGGCCAGTTCGGGCAGCCACAGCGCCGCCGCCCGCGCCAGCCGCGCCTGCTTGTCCCGGCCGATGCTGGCGGCGGCCCCGCCGAACCGGCGGTTGGCGCGCGCCCGGACCTCCACGAAGACGAGCGTGTCGCCGTCGCGCATGGCCAGATCGATTTCACCGGCGCGGCAGGCGAGGTTTCGCGCCAGCAGCGTCAGGCCGTTCGCCAGCAGCAGGCGCAGCGCGGCCGATTCATGTTGGTCGCCGCGCCGCTGCGTGGGCGAGCGGCGCGGGGGCGGACGATCAGCTGGGGTGCGCCCGGTGCGCCGCCGGCGTTTGGCGGCGCGGCGGCGGGCGGCCAGGGCAAGTTCGCAGGCCAGGCGCAGGGTGTCGTCCGTCATGGGATTCCAAAGACAGCGGGCATAGGCGGCTACACTGACATGGTTTTTCAAGTCAGCAGGCTGCAATGAATCAAAACGTCTCACCTCCCGTTGCCGGCGATGCCTGGTCCCGCGTGTCGGAACGCGTGGCCGGCCAGCATTGGCCCGCCTCGACGCTGTACGTCGTGGCGACGCCCATCGGCAATCTGGGCGACCTGGGCCTGCGTGCCTGGCACGCGCTGCAGCGGGCTGACGTGATTGCCGCCGAAGACACGCGCGCCAGCCGCACGCTGCTCGATGCCTGGGGCGTGGGCACGCCCCTCATGGCGGCGCATCGCCACAACGAGGCAGCCGCAGCGCAGGCCATCTGCGAACGCCTGGCGCAAGGCCAGCGCGTGGCGCTGGTGTCCGACGCCGGCGCGCCCGCGGTCAGCGACCCCGGTGCGCGGGTGGTCCGGGCGGTGCGCGCCGCCGGCTATGCCGTGGTGCCAGTGCCCGGCCCCAGCGCCGTGATCGCGGCGCTGATGGGTAGCGGCGTCACCACGGACGAAAACCCCGCCTACGCCTTTGCGGGCTTTGCGCCTCCCAAGGCGGTGGCCCGCCAGCGCTGGCTGCGCCAGTGGTGCGCATTGCCCGCGCCTGTCGTGATGTTCGAGTCGCCGCACCGGCTGGCGGCCACCTTTGCCGATCTGCTCGAGGTGTGCGGCCCCGACCGCGAACTGACCGTGGCGCGCGAACTGACCAAGCGTTTCGAAGAGATCGGCACCTTTCGCTTGAGTGAGGCGTCCGCCTGGCTGGCCGCGGATCCGCATCGCGAGCAGGGCGAATTCGTGCTGATCGTCCATGCCGAGCCCGAGGCGGCCGCGGACGAGGACGCGGACCCGGCCCACGACGTTCTGCTGGACGCCTTGCTGGAATCGCTGTCCGTGCGCGATGCCGCGCGTGTCGCCGCCAAGGTGACCGGCCAGCCTCGCGACGTTCTGTACAACCGCGCCCTGGCGCGCAAGAAGTCGCAGGAATAATCCATGGCGTATTCGACGCTCGTGTCCAACAAACCGGCCGACCCGAACGAGCGGCTGACCTATCGCGACATGCCGACGCCGTTGGGCGAGATGCGCCTGGTCGCCAGCCCCAAGGGGTTGCGCGGCGCCTGGTTCACCGATCAGGCGCTGCTGCCGTCGCCGCAAGGCTGGACGCTGTCCGGCAACGACCCCTTCCTGGAGCAGGCGCGGCGCGAGCTGGACGAGTGGTTCGCCGGCGAGCGGCGCGTGTTCGACGTGACGCTCGACCCCGTGGGTACGACGTTTCAGCATCAGGTCTGGCATGCGCTGTGCGCACTGGAATTCGGCGTGCTCACCAGCTACGGCGAGCTGGCCCGCGCCGTGAACCGGCCCAAGGGCGCGCAGGCGGTGGGCGGCGCCGTGGGCCGCAACCCCATCAGCATCATCATTCCGTGCCACCGCGTGATCGGCGCGGACACGTCGCTGACCGGCTTTGGCGGCGGGTTGCCCCGCAAGCAGGCGCTGCTGGCCCACGAGGGCAATCGCTATCTCAGCCGCAGCGCGCGAGCCCGCCGGGTCTGCGACGGGCAGGCAGAGCTGTCCTGGTAGGGAAGCCAGTCGCCCGGCTACTTAGTTGGCGGATTACCGCGATGCGTTATTGCGACGCGATGGTCGGCAGGATGCCGATGCGGTCCGACACGAGCGGCACGGCATTGAGCGCGCTCTGGCGATCCGGATACGGACCGATTCGCACCCGGTAAAGATTGTTGGCCTGTTCCACCGTTGCCGCTGGCGCGCCTTCGGCGCCCAGTTGCGTGTTGATGCGGCTGACCAGCGACTGCGCATTGGCGGGCTGGCTGAACGCGCCCACCTGCAGGTAGACGCTGCCGCTGGCCACGCCGGCCGCCGGACGCATCGGCGCGGGGCCGGGCGATGCGGGCGGCAGGGGCTCAGGCGCCAGCGCCACGGGCGTGGCGGCTAATGGCGCCATCACGGGCGTGGAGCCCGTTGCCGATTCCGGCTCGGGCGCGGGCGAAGCGGGCGCGCCTTGCGAGGCGAGCCGGCGGATCTCGTCGGCCTGGATGGCTTCCACGACCACCTGGCCGCTACCCGGGCCGATGATGCCCAGCTTGTAGGCCGCCACGTACGACAGGTCCATGATGCGGTCGCTGTGGAAGGGGCCGCGGTCATTTACCCGCACGATGATCGTCTTGCCGTTGACCAGGCTGGTCACCCGCGCATAGCTGGGAATCGGCAGCGTCGTGTGCGCGGCCGTCATGGCGTACATGTCGTAGGTCTCGCCGATCGACGTGGAGTTGCCGTGGAATTTCTTGCCGTACCACGATGCGGTGCCGCGCTTCTTATAGGGCTGGCCGCTGGTGGCGGGCACGTAGCGCTGGCCGAACACGACGTACGGCCGATTCGCGCCGCTGGCGTAGGGTTCCAGCTTGGGCACGGCGTCTGGAATCTGATCCAGGTTCGACGGCGGATTGGCATCC
>JAEYVD010000709.1 GCA_023432075.1 Pseudomonadota bacterium
GGTTGAACCAGACCTTGGCGCGGTACGGATAGCCCGCCAGCGCCGAGGCCAGCATCTCGGAACTGAGGCCGCCCGTCGCCGGATACCACGGCGCGGCTGCCGGATAGGCAGGCTGGCCCGCGGCCTTTTTGCGCTTGAATTCGCTGGATTTCTCGTACGGAAAGCGGTTGCGCGACAGCGATACGCCCTTGGGCGTCGCCTTGTTCGCAAAGCCGGCGATGTTGTAGCGCGGTCCGGCGCCATAAGGCGGAAACGGCCCGGCATCCAGCACCAGTCCGCCTTCCACGTTCAGGTTGCCCACCAGCGTGTTCAGCATGGCGATGGCATAGGCGGTGTAAAAGCCCGCGCCGCTCATGGTGCCGCCGTGCGCATCGGCCACGGCGCGCTTGCCGTGACTGGTGAAACGCTCGGCCAGGGACGCGATTTTCGCCGCCGGCACGCCGCAGAGCGAGGCATACTCATCCAGCGTCTTGCGGCGCGCCTCTTCGCGCAGCAGGTCCAGCGAGGTGCGCACCCGCAGCGCCGCTTGCCGACCCGCCAAGCCCGGCGCGACGACCGGCTCGTCGACAAACAGCGCGGCCGGCGAGGCCGTCGTGTGCGGCGCCAACGTGCCGTCAGCCAGCCGCACGACGTACACGTCCTCCCATTTCTCGTCCGCGTCGGCCGGGCGCGCCCAGCCCATATCGGCGCCACGCAAAAAGGCGCCCAGGCGAGGATGGCCCGGTTCGGCCACCACCAGGTGCGTGGCGTTGGTCCACGCCGCCTCACCCGCGGCCTTCATGGCGGCGGGGCCCGGCTGCGCCAGCATGCGCGCGTCGAACCGTTCGTTATCCAGGATCCAGCGGATCAGCCCCATGGCCAGCGCCAGATCGCTGGCCGGATTGACGGGCACCCATTCATTGCCCGATCCCGCCGACAGGCTGGACGAGGCCGGCAGCACGGGCGACACCACCACATAGCTGAAATCCGATTCCTGCGGGCGCACGCGCGCCTCGGCCAACTGACGCGCCTGGCGCTGAAAAGGGTTGCCCGCCTGCGCCGGCGCCGCGCCAATGAAGAGCCCGAAGCGTGCGTTGTCCCAGTCCGGCTTGCCGTGCGGCATGCCCTTCAGGTCGCCCAGCGCCGCGCCCGCCCCAACCCGGAAACTCTGCCCGCAGTACGAGCCGTGATTGCTGAAGTTGACGGTGCCGAAGGACTGTCCCGCAAAGCGCTGGATCAGCGGCGTGCGCCCCTCGTTGGACGCGTCGGTGAACAGGAACTGGTTG
Source organism: Pseudomonadota bacterium (assembly GCA_023432075.1). Classification (GTDB taxonomy): domain Bacteria; phylum Pseudomonadota; class Gammaproteobacteria; order Burkholderiales; family Burkholderiaceae_B; genus Achromobacter. Next base: position 1,266 of record JAEYVD010000709.1, read on the forward strand.
ACCTTCGCGCCGTACTCGGGATTGTCGGGGTCCAGTAGCGTCTCGCGGTCGTAGATCGCGCGCAGGCCGTCCACGTGGCCCTCGCCAAACAGGTCGCCGCCTTCGCAGACTTCCTCGACCAGTTGCTCGAAGCTGATCGTCTGCCACTTGCCCTCGCCGCGCTTGCCCACCCGCTTCAAGGGCTGCAGCACGCGATACGGGCTGTCCATCTGCTCCAGCATCGCCGAGCCGCGCGCGCACGAGGGGGCGCGCCCTTCCAGGCCGCTGTCCCCGCCCAATTGCGCGTAGACATCGCGCACCGGTGTGTCCATGGCCGCGGGCCGCGTCGTCGCCAGCGGGTGATACGGATTGCCAGCGACGCGCAGGATGCGGTTTTCGGCCGTGTCCACGCGCAGCCGCACGCCGCATTGCGTCCAACAGCCCAGACAGCTCGACGGGCTGACCGTCTGCCCCGGCTGGGCGCTGAGCGCACCGGTCAGCGGATCGATGCGAAACTCCGGCGGCAGCGAGTTGCCTCGCACGGCATGCGCCGTCGGCACGCCGGCCGTGCCTTGCGCCAGCCCCTTGACCGCCTTGACCACCGTGTCGCCATAGCCCGCGGCAAAGGCCGCCATGCCGCCAGCCGCGAGGCCGCCGCGCATCATCAGCTTGCGCCGGGCCTCATCGCGAGGCAGATCCGCGCCATCGTCCGCGGCGCCGGGTTTGTCGTCTTCGTGTTGCTTGTCCATTGCGTTCTTTTCCATGTGCTTTCGTCTCGGCGCGCGCTCAGGCGGCCACGGCGCGTGCGCGCGCGGGGTAGATGTCCAGGGCCCAGGTCACGACGGTGATCAGCGCCACGCACAGCCCCAGCACGCCCACCATGCCCAGCAGCCCGTCGCTGCCCCAGGGCATGTCGTACAGGTACAGCCCCGCGCCGTACTTGGGCACGCCCTGCACGCTCATGAAGACCACCCAGCGGAAGATCCACGCCGCGCCCAGCATGGTCAGCGCCAACACGGCCGACGGCAGGGGCGCGGTCAGCGTGCGCGCCGGCCGCTGCAACAGCGCGACGATGCAGAACGCCGTGATCACCGCGCCCGCCAGGCTTAGACGCCAGACCGGAAAGTCCGCGAAAAGCCGCAGCGCCGCCTCGAAAGACGCATCGAGTCCCGAGAGGCCCAGCAGCGCCCACGCGCCCGCGCCCATCGCCATCATCACGACCGCGATCACGCTCAACCGGCGCAGCATCGCCACCGGCAGCACGCGCAATCCGCCCGGCAGCCACCGGCCCACCAGGAACATCGCGCCCAGCGCGCCCAGCCAGGCGGTCAACGCAAAGTTCACCGGCAGGAACACGGTGTGCCACAAGGGCCGCGAGCGCAGCACCATGACCTCGGCGCCGGTGTAGACCAGAATGGACAGCGCCGACAGCGCCAGCGCCGCCGCCACCACCCGCAGCCATCCCATCCGGCCCCACCACCACACCGCGCAGAACAGCAGCACCAGCGTCACGAAGACCGGCAGCAGCAATGCCCCCAGCCACATCCACGACCACGGCGTGATGTGCGCATAGAAGTGCCAGAAGCGGCCGGGCTGGTGCAGGTCGGCCAGCAGCGACACCGGCGCGGCGATGGCGCTGACCAGCTGCACCGTCACCGCCGCTGGCAGCAGGCGGCGCGCATCGGAATCGGCCCGGCCAAAGGCCGCGAAGGCCGCGGTCAGCGCCGTTGCGGCGCTGATGCCGATAAGAAAGAAATACTGCACGGCCCAAGGCAGCCAGGCGGCGTCGTAGACCGGCGTAAGCAATTCAGAGATTTGCATGAGTGTCCCCTTCCTTGGCTCAGTGGCCGCCCGCCAGGCGCACGCCCGCCTGGCCGTCAACCTGATGCACGAACGCATCGGGCAGGCCGATGTAAAAAACATGGGGATCCGTCTTCATCTCGGGCTTGAGCACCTTGATGTCGGCCTTGTGTTCGGCCAGCAGCGAAATGGCGCTATCCGGATCGTTCATGTCCCCGATCACCCGGGCGCCGCCGACGCAGCTTTCCACGCAAGCGGGCAACAACCCCGCTTCCAGCCGGTGCTCGCAGAACGTGCACTTGTCTGCAGTCTGGGTCTCGTGATTGATGAAGCGCGCATCGTAGGGACAGGCCTGCACGCAGTAACCGCACCCCACGCAGCGTGCGTTGTCGACCAGCACGATGCCATCCTCGCGCTGAAACGTCGCCTGCACCGGACAGACCGGCACACAGGGCGGCTTGTCGCAGTGGTTGCACAGACGCGGCAGCATGACCATCGAACACGGGCCGTCCGCATCGGGCGTGACCTCGTATTGCAGGACGGTGGTGCGGAACTGCCCGATGGGCGGCACGTTCTCCAGCGAACAGCTCACCGTACAGGACTGGCAGCCGATGCATTTGCGCATGTCGACAACCATACCGTAGCGCTTGCCGGCCATGCCGGGCCGTCGCGGCGGCTGACCGTTGAGCCCAGGCGCGGCGTCGGCATGAATGGGAATGACGGTGGCCGCGGCGCCCAGGCCGAGCAGCCCTTTCAGGAATCCACGCTTGCCCGGCAGCGGTGTTTCCGGGGGACTGGTGGGGGTGTGCATCATTAAACTCCGAAACGTTTAAGTGTTACGGAAATTAACTTATCACCTGTAGTTATATAGGGTCTTGATAAGCGTCAATTGGGGGACGGAGTCAGGGTGGCGGCGGGCGTTTGGCCCGCGCAACTCAGCAGGGCGTGGGAAGCGTCAGCGCCGGTTCCCAGGCTGCCAGTTTCTGCGCGAAGCTGGCCGAAGCATGCGCCGGACTGGTCGAAGGCAGTTCGAAAAACTGTATCGAGGCGGCTGAAGGCAGGTTCGGCAACGCATGCCGCCGGAACATCGCCGCGGCCTTCGCGCCGTTGAAACAGATGCGCGCGATCGAGGGATAGCGGTCCAGGAAGGCGTTGAAATCGTTCGGCACCAGCGTGTCGCCCCGGATATCGGCGTCCAGGCTGCCAGGCCGTTCGCAAGCCTGCAGCACATCCCACAGCGCCACGCGGTTCGCCCGCAGTGCCTGCAACCGCTCGTCGTAACCCAACCCGGCATCGAACCCGAAGATCCGCGCCGCCAGCGGCCAGAATGCGTTGCGCGGATGCGCGTAATACTGCACCTGCCGCAGCGACGCCACGCCCGGCATGGAGCCCAGCACCAGCACGCGCGGGCCGTCCCCCACCACGGGGGCAAATCCCGTAACCACCGCCTCGCACCGCCCCGCCGCGGTGTCGTCCCTGATCTTGTCCATGCCCGCAAGGATACCCGCCCCCACGCTGGCCCGCCCTCCTCTGCCGCACTGATCGTTCGCCACATGGAACGGTGCTTATCAATCACGAGCACTACCGGTAATGCCGATCCGCCCTTATCTTCTTGCCTATGACGAACGGCCCCGAAGGGGCCGCGCAACAGGAACCCTCACCATGAAGAAAATCCTCGGCGTGCACGCCAGCCCCCGTCCCCACTGGGTGGGCGACGGATTTCCGGTGCGCTCCATGTTTTCGTACAACGACAAAGACCGCGACACCAGCCCGTTCCTGCTGCTGGACTACGCCGGCCCCGCCGAATTCGGTCCGGCCAGCCAGCCCCGCGGCGTCGGCCAGCATCCGCACCGCGGCTTCGAGACCGTGACCATCGTCTACAGCGGCGAAGTCCAACACCGCGACTCCACCGGCAACGGCGGCGTCATCGGCCCCGGCGACGTCCAATGGATGACGGCGGCGTCCGGCATCCTGCACGAAGAATTCCATTCCCACGCCTTCACCCGCACGGGCGGCAAACT
>JAEYVD010000747.1 GCA_023432075.1 Pseudomonadota bacterium
ACTTCGCGGCGTCGTACAGCTCCTTGCGCCAGTTGTCGCGCACCGGCACCTCGGGATTGAGCCAGTCGTCCACGACCCAGGTGGGCCGCGGGGCGCGCGCGTAAAGCGCCAGGTCGAAGGGATAGGCATGCAACGAGACGAAGGTATCGTCCGGACGCGCTTCCTGCCGCACAACCTGGGCCAGCGGCGCGGCGCTGCCCCTTGCATTGAATGCCGCGATGCCCACGGCGATGACGCAGACCCCGGCGGCGACCGCGGCGCTGATGCGCACCAGCCGCGGCGTCGTCACCCCGGTTTCGCTGCGCCACGCTGCCAGGATGACCTCCGCCAGCAGAAACGCGAGCGGCGCCAGCGCAGGCAACACATAGCCAATCAGCTTGGAGTGCGGCAACGAAAAGAACACCACGACCACGGCGAACCACACCGCGGCCAGGCGCCGCAGGCTGCGCGCCGGACCCGCGATCCAGAACGCGCGGCGCAGGATGCCGCCGCCCCATAGCGACCACGGCAGGCTCAATCCGGCCAGCACGGGCAAGTAGAACCAGAACGGCTGGGCATTGTTGAAACCGCCGGCCGCAAAACGCTGGAAATGCTGGTAGACGAAGAAGTAGTCGTAGAAGCCCGGAAACCGCACCTGCATCAGCACGAACCACGGCGCCGCCACCGCCAGGAACACCAGCAGCGCTGGCGGCCAGACCAGCGCCTTAAGCCCGCGCCAGCGCCGCTCCCAGACCAGCCACAGCAACAGGATGGCGCCGGGCAGCACCAGGCCGATCAGCCCCTTGGCCAGCACCGCCAGCGCGGCCAGCGCGCCAGCCGTCACGGACATCGCGCGCCACCGTTCGCCACGCTCGACGCGCAATACGGTTTCCGCGGCAGCCAGCACGCACAGCGTGATGAGGCCCGCAACCAGCATGTCCAGGTTGGCAAACTGCGCGCCGCCATAAAAGAATGGCACGGTGCAAAGCACCAGCACCGTCAGCGAGGCGGCAGCCGCGTCGCGATGGCGGCGTACGAATACGTACAACCCGGCGGCCGCGCTCCACGCGGCCCGCCACGACGGCACGCGCGCCGCCCACGGATGCACGCCGAATACCGAAAACGACAGCTCGGTCAGCCAGTAATACAGCGGCGGCTTGTGAAAGTACGGCATGCCGTCCAGCAGCGGCACGGCATGCGAGCCGCTGCGCAGCATGTCCCAGGCAACGCCGGCGTAACGCCCTTCGTCGGGCAGCGTCAGCGGACGCATCCACGCCAACCAGGCCAACCAGACGCCCGCAGCCAACAGCAGCCATCCTGCCGGCGGGGTCCATTCGGAGCGCGCCGGCTTATTGAGGTCGGCCATCATCAACCCTGCGCCTTGCCGGCGGGACCGCCTCGGGAGCGTCGCACGACAAACAGCGGACGGCCCTTCACTTCGTCGAAAATTCGGGCCACGTATTCGCCCACGACGCCCAGCGAGATCAGATTGACGCCCGCAAAGAACAGCACCGCCGTGACGATGGTCGTCCAGCCGGATACGGCGTTGCCGGACATCAGATAGTCCACCACCAGGAATCCCGCATAGGCCAGCGCCAGGACGGCAAACGCCACGCCCACCAGGCTGACCATGCGCAGCGGCCAGGTCGTAAAGGCAGTCAGTCCGTCCAGCGCCAGGCGAAAGAGGCGCAGACCGCTATAGGTGCTGGTGCCGTGCATGCGCTCATCGGGCGTGTACGGCAGGGCCTCGCCCTTGAACCCGACCCAGGCATACAGGCCTTTCATGAAACGGGTGCGCTCGGGCAGCGCGATCAACGCGTCGACCACGCTGCGGTCCATCAGCCGGAAGTCGCCGGCGTGCGCCGGCACCTGCACGCCGCGCGCATTGCTGAGCAACTGATAGAACCAGCGCGCGCCCGAGCGCTTGAGCCAGGACTCGTCGGCGCGGTCGCGCCGCACGGCGTACACCATTTCAGCGCCGGCAGACCAGCGCGCGAGCATCAGCTCGATCAACGCGGGCGGATGCTGCAGGTCGGCGTCCAGGCAGATCACCACGTTGCCGGTGGAGGCCTCCAGGCCCGCGCTCAGCGCGGCTTCCTTGCCGAAATTGCGGGACAGTTGCACATGGCGAAAGCCCTCGTGCTCGGTCCATTCCGACATCAGCGCTTCGGTGCCGTCGGTGCTGCCGTCGTCAGCCACGATGATCTCCCAGCTGGTGCACAAGGCCGACAGCCGGTTGCGCAAGAGCGGCAGCAGCACGCGCAGGTTCTCGCACTCGTTCAGGCACGGAATGACGCAGGTGACACGGGTGTCATACGGCACGTCGGCCGTCTGCGGCGGCCACACGGAACGCAGGGGCAGAGGTTTTCCCAGCACCTGCGGCGCTGGCGGATCGGACCGGAACTGGATGTGCATGGGACTTTGATTGGACGGAATGGGGGGCACGATGCGGAGCAGTATGCGCAGGGCCTCGTCGAATTTTCATGAAATATAGGCGCGCCCCCGATCGTTACAATGGCGGGCAGTTTTCAGGCTTCGATACGTCATGCAATACCAAGTCCGTCCCATGCAGGCCAGCGATGTGGATGCCATCCTTCAGGCCCAGGCTCTCGCGTACCCGCAGTTCCTGTTGGAAAGCGCCGGCTTTTTCCTGAACCGCCTTGCGCTCGCGCCCCAATATTGCTGGGTTGCCCAGCCGGATGCGCCGACGGAGTCCGCCGGGGTGCTGGGCTATCTGATTTCCTATCCCTGGGATGCGGGCCTGCCCCCTGCCCTGGATGTGCCGCTTTGCGCGCTGCCGCCGCAGGCAGATCACTGGTTTCTGCATGACTGCGCAGTCGTGCCGGCGGCGCAAGGCTTGGGCGTGGGCCAGGCGCTGGTGCGCGCCGCTGCCGCCCGCGCCGTGGACAACGGCCTGGCGCGCGCCAGCCTCGTGTCCCTGGCATCGGCGGCAGGCTACTGGCAGCGGCATGGCTATGCGCCGCTTGCCGAGCAAACCGCAGGTCTGGCTGACAAGCTGGCGGGCTATGGCGCAGGCGCCAGTTACATGTCGCGCGCCTTCCCCTTCCCGGCCTCAACCCCGCCGCGCGCCTGACGGCGCCGGCTCTCAGCCCGTGTACAGGCGGGCTTTACCGGACGTAAGATAGTAGGTTCGCAGTCGGCGAGCGATGCGGCGGCAAAACGGTCTGAAAACGCGGTTTGAAAACGGCTTGAAATCGGTTTGAACAGTCTGGCTTGCTGCGCCCCGGCGGGGCGCGAAGGTTCATATGATCTCCCTTTCGCCCGTCCAATC
>JAEYVD010000761.1 GCA_023432075.1 Pseudomonadota bacterium
GGATGCAGGTTGAAGCCCACCCGCATCAGCCGCGCGCGCCACTCGGGCGACAGGTTCTTGAACCAGTAGGGCTTCACGCTGGCCGCCGTTTGGTTACATGGCCTCGAACAGGCCGGCCGCGCCCATGCCGGTGCCGATGCACATCGTGACCAGCCCGTACTTGCCGCCGGTGCGGCGAAGTCCGTGCGTGATCGTCGCGGTGCGAATCGCGCCCGTGGCCCCCAGCGGGTGGCCCAGTGCAATCGCGCCGCCCAGCGGGTTGACCTTGGCCGGATCCAGGTTCAGCTCGCGGATCACGGCCAGCGACTGCGCCGCGAACGCCTCGTTGAGCTCGATCCAGTCCAACGCGTCCTGCTTGATGCCGGCGCGGTCCAGGACCTTCGGGATGGCGGCGACCGGGCCGATGCCCATGACTTCGGGCGGCACGCCGGCCACGGCAAAGCCCACGAAGCGGGCCAGCGGGCTCAAGTTGAATTCGCGCAGGATGCGATCGGACACCAGGATCACGGCCGCCGCGCCGTCCGACATCTGCGAGCTGTTGCCCGCCGTGACGCTGCCGCGCGTGGAGAAGACCGGCTTGAGCCGGGCCAGCGCTTCCAGGCTGCTGTCAGGACGCGGGCCCTCGTCGACCTCGACGAGGCGGCGCGCGACGCGCACCGCGCCGCTGGCGCCGTCCGGCAGGTGCGTGACGACCTCAAAGGGCGTGGTCTCGGCACGGAAGTGGCCGGCGGCAATCGCCGCGCAGGCCTTCTGGTGCGAGGCCAGCGCAAAGGCGTCCTGATCCTCGCGCGACACCTTCCAGCGCTCGGCGACCTTTTCGCCGGTCAGGCCCATGCCAAACGCCATGCCGATGTTTTCGTCGTGGGCGAAGATGGCCGGGTTCATGGACACCTTGTTGCCCATGATCTGCGGCATGGCGCTCATGGATTCGGTGCCCGCGCCGATCATGATGTCGGCCTCGCCCAGGCGGATGCGGGCGGCGGCGTCCGCCACGGCCTGCAGTCCCGACGCGCAGAAGCGGTTGACGGTAACGCCCGCCACGCTTTGCGGCAGGCCGGCCAGCAGCAGGCTGATGCGGGCCACGTTCATGCCCTGTTCGGCCTCGGGCATGGCGCAGCCGGCGATCACGTCCTCGATGCGCGCCGCGTCCAGCCCCGGCACCTGCGCCAGCGCGCCGTTCAGCGCGGCAGCCAGCATGTCGTCGGGGCGGGTGGTGATATAGGCGCCATTGCGCTTGCCCACCGGCAGGCGCGTGGCGGCAACGATGTAGGCGTCTTGGATCTGCGTGCTCATATCCATTTCCTCAACTAACAATAGCGAGATTTATCAATCGGACCCCCCGCGCAAAATGGTCTCCCACAAGCGGGGCCGCGCGGATCCGGCTCTGCCGGTCCGCTTGCGGCGCCCCTGGGGGAAGCGCCGCAGGCGCCTGGGGGGGATCAATTCCGTAGCGGTTTGCCGGTTTCCAGGGTGTGGCGGATGCGCGCCTGGGTTTCGGGCGTGCGCAGCAGCGCCACGAATTCCTTGCGCTCCACGGCCAGCAGCCATTCCTCGTCGACCTTGGTGCCCGTCTCGACCTCGCCGCCGCACAGCGCGACTGCGGCGCTGCGCGCCACGCGGTAGTCGTGCGCGCTGATCATGCCGCCTTCGCGCATGTTGACCAGCACCATCTCGAAGTTGGCGATGCCGTTGCGGCCGGCCACCGGCACGTTCTGCAGGCGGGCGGGCGGCGTGTAGCCGGCCTGCGCCGCGGCGCGCGCCTGGCCAATGGCCACGTACAGCAGTTCGCCGGGATGGAACAGCACGATGTCGTGTTCACGGGCAAAGCCGGCCTCGATGGCTTCCAGTCCGCTCTTGGCAACCTGGGCCATGGCAATGGTCTGGAAGACCGGTTGCAGGTAGGGGAAGACTTCGCCGGGCGTGGCCGTCTTGGCCGCCAGCGCCGCGGCGCGCGCGGCGAACTCCTTGCTGCCGCCGCCCGCCGGAATGAGACCGACGCCGGCCTCGACCAGCCCGATATAGCTTTCCAGCGCCAGCACGCGGTGCGAGGCGTGCATCAGGAATTCGCAGCCTCCGCCCAGCGCCATGCCCTGCACGGCGGCAACGGTCGGAATCTGCGCGTACTTGAACGACTGCGAGGCACGCTGGAATTTTTCGACCGTGGCCTCCAGCATGTCCCATTGACCCGCCGCGCAGGCTTCGACCACCTGCTGCAGGTTGGCGCCCACCGCAAACGGCGCGTCGTGCCAGATGACCAGGCCGTCGAATTCACGTTCGGCCTTGGCCACCGCCTGCAGCACGCCTTCCAGCACTTCGGCGCCCAGCGTGTGGTTGCGCGACGTGACGGACAGGATGGCGATGCCGGCGTCGACCTGGGGCAGTTGCCACAGGCGCACGCCTTCGTTTTCCCAGATCGTGACGCCGCGCTCGTCGGCGGCTTCGCCCACGACGCGTTCCGGGAACAGCTGGCGGGCATACACGGGCAGCGTGGAATGCGGGTGCAACGTGCCGGTGCGCGCCGAATACGACCCTTCGGGCGCATGCACGCCCTGTCGGTCAGGTTCCAGCACCCAGGCGGGCAGGGGCGTGTCGCTCATGGCGCGGCCGGCGGCGATGTCCTCGGCCACGGCGGCGGCGATGGCCTGCCAGCCGGCGGCCTGCCAGGTTTCAAACGGGCCTTGCGACCAGCCGAAGCCCCAGCGCATGGCCAGGTCCAGGTCGCGCGCGTTGTCTGCCACGTGCTCGAGCTGCACGGCGCTGTAGTGGAAGATGTCGCGGAACAGGCTCCACAGGAATTGCGCCTGCGGATGCTCGCTGGCGCGCAGGGCGGCAAAGCGCTTGGCCGGGTCGCGTTCCTTGAGCAGCGCGGCGACTTCATCGGCCAGCTTGCCCGTGCCTGGCGCGTAATCCTGCTTTTTCAGATCCAGCACCTGGATCTCGCGGCCCTGCTTGCGGTAGACGCCCGCGCCGCTCTTCTGGCCCAACGCGCCCTTGGAGATCAGGGCCGACAGCCAGTCCGGCAGCGCGAAGTACCGGTGCCACGGATCGTCCGGCAGGTTCTTTTCCATCGTGCCCACCACGTGGGCCAGCGTGTCCAGCCCGACCACGTCGGCGGTGCGGTACGTGGCGCTCTTGGGGCGGCCGATCTTGGGACCGGTCAGCGCGTCGACTTCGTCGAAGGCCAGGCCCAGCCGCGCGGTATGGTGCATGGCGGCCAGGATCGAGAACACGCCGATGCGGTTGGCCACGAAGTTCGGGGTGTCCAGCGCGCGGATCACGCCCTTGCCCAGCGCGGAAGTCAGCCAGGTTTCCAGCTGGTCCAGCACGGCCGGCTGCGTGTGCGAGGTGGCGATGATTTCCACCAGGCGCATGTAGCGCGGCGGATTGAAGAAATGAATGCCGCAGAAGCGGTCGCGCAGCCCGGCAGGCAGCGCATTGGCCAGCGCGTCGATGGACAGGCCGGAGGTATTGGAGGCGACGATGGCGCCGGGCGCCACATGCGGCGCGATGCGCTCGTAGAGCGCGGTCTTCCAGTCCATGCGTTCGGCGATGGCTTCGATGACGAGATCGCAGCCGCGCAGGCGCGCGAGGTCGTCATCGTAGTTGGCGGGCGTGATGAGCGCCAGGCGCGAGGCGCCGGCCAGCGGCGCGGGTTCCAGTTTTTTCAGGCCGGCCAGCGCTTTCTTGACGATGCCGTTGCGGTCGCCTTCGCGGGCGGCCAGGTCGAACAACGTGACCGGCACGCCGGCATTGGCCAGGTGGGCGGCGATCTGCGCGCCCATGACGCCGGCACCCAGCACGGCGACGTGTTTGACGACGAACTTGCTCAAGGGAGTCTCCTGAAAAAGCGGGCGGACGGCGCGCGGCCGTCCACCCGTTCAAGGCTAGAAGCGGGACGAGAGCTGCAGGCCGAGGATGTGGCCGCTGCTGTCGTAGGTGCCCGCGACGCGGCCCTTGGTGGCCGCGCTGCCGGACGTGGTGTCGATGTCCGTCTTGCGCAGGTACAGATAGGTGTAGCCCACGTCGATCGTGGTGTCCTTCGTGGCGGCCCATTGCAAGCC
>JAEYVD010000809.1 GCA_023432075.1 Pseudomonadota bacterium
ACCTGTCCAACTTCAACCTGCTTCCCAAGCTGACCGCGCAGGCGGGCTACAACCACCGCAACCACCCGCTGGCCTCCGGTTCGGAAGGCCTGTATACCGGCGAAGAGTCGCTGATCCCGTCCTTTTCCACCGATCAGAACAGCCGGACCGCCGACCTGAACCTGTCGTGGAACCTCCTGGACTTCGGCGTCAGCTACTTCGAAGCCAAGCAGCAAGCCGACCATGTGCTGGTGCTGGAACAGCGCCGCCGCAAGGTCGTGCAGCTTCTCATGCAGCAGGTGCGTGAGAGCTACTGGCAGACCTTGGGCGCACAGCGCCTGCGCGACCGCGTCGGCCCGTTGCTGGAGCAGGCTCGCGTGGCGTTGGAAGACTCGCGCCGCGAGCAGGCGCAGGGTCTGCGCTCGCCGATCACCACGCTGACTTACCAACGCATCCTGCTGGACCTGATGCGCCAGCTGGAAGTGGTGCGCACCCAGCTGGAAGAAGCCAAGCCGCGCTTGGCCGCGCTGATGAACCTGGACCCCAGCTCGGACTTCACGCTGGCCGGCAGCGACACCTTCCAGGTGCCGGCATTCGACATGCCGATGGACAAGATGGAAGACATGGCGCTGCAGCGCCGTCCCGAGCTGGTCGAGGCCAGCTACAACGAGCGCATCAGCGTCAATGAGACGCACAAGGCCATTGCGAAGCTGCTGCCTGGCATCGAGCTGAGCCTGGGCACGCACTACGACAGCAACAGCTTCCTGGTTTACAACACCTGGCAGTCTGCCGGCGTCAGCATCAGCTGGAACCTGTTGAACGCACTGAACGCGGGCAATATCCGCGGCGCGGCGCAGGCGCAACTGGATGTAGCCCAGGCGCAGCGCATGGCGTTGAGCATGGCCGTCCTGTCGCAGGTGCACCTGTCGCGCAGCCAGCTTGCCGCCAAGACCCGCCAGTTCGATCTGTACAAGCAGTCCAACGACGTCGATCAGCAGCTTCTCACGCACACCCACAATGCTACCGTCGCCACGGCGCAGGGCAAATTGGACGAAATTCGCGCGGCCACGGCGGCGATGATGTCCGAGCTGCGCGTGTACCAAAGCTATGGCGAACTGGAAAGCGCCTACGGCCAGATGCTGGCCACGCTCGGCCTGGACCCGTTGGGCGAGAAGCTGGCGAGCAACAATCTGGCATCGGTGGAAGAATCGATCGCCCAGGAGCAGAAGCGCTGGAGCGCGCTGGCGCGCGGCACAGATGCCCCCGGCGCCGATACGGCGGCCGCGCCGCGACAGTCCGCGCTGGCCGCCGCGGCGCCTGCCACCTCGCTGCCCGGGACCAATCAAAAATGAAGCACTTTTTTTACGGCCGCGCGGTTGGCACGGCCGTGTTGCTGCTTGCCACGCGCCTGGCGTTGGCAGCACCGGATGCCGTGGCGCCCGCCGCGGCACCGGCGGCCGACGAACCGGGCTCGAAGATCCGCGTCCAGCTGGTGGCGCGCGACCAAGTCGAGGTCTCGAGCGAAATCTCGGCCAAGATCGCATCGCTGCCTTACCGCGACGGCGACATGTTCCGGGCCGGCGACATGCTGGTCACACTGGATTGCTCGCTGTTCAACGCCCAACTGCGCAAGGCTCAGGCCGACGCCGCGGGCGCCAGCGAACTGCTCGCAGTGAACCGAAAGCTGCGCGCCACTAACTCGATCGGCGACCTGGAGGTGCAGCAGGCGCAGGCCAAGCACAATTCCAGTTCCGCGGACGTTGCCTACATGCAGGCGACCGTGCGCAAGTGCGCCATCGCCGCGCCCTTCGATGGCCGGGTCTACAAGCGCAGCGCCTCGCCGCAGCAGTTCGCCGAGCCGGGCAAACCCTTGCTGACCATCGTCGACACCAGCCATCTGGAACTGAAGATGATCGTACCGTCGAAGTGGCTGGTCTGGCTCAAACCCGGCCACGCGCTGAGCGTGCAGGTCGACGAGTCCGGCAAAGCCTATCCCGCCAAGGTGGCGCGCATCGGCGCCCGGGTCGATCCGGTCACGCAGACCGTCGACGTGACGGCTGCCTTGACGACGGGCGCGACGGAGCTGTTGCCCGGCATGAGCGGCTGGACGACCTTCACGCGCTGACGGCAACACGGTAACGGCATGACCGCATCACAGACGGCGAACGACGCCACGCAACAGGTCCGGCTGGACGGCAGGCAGTTCGCGCTGCTATGGCAGCTATCGTCCCGCGCACGCGCGGCCGCAAGTGAGAAGACGCTGGGCTTCACCGTGGTCAATGAAACCCTCGGGCTGGTGCCGTATCGGCAGGCCGCATGGTGGCGCGGCGACGCGCCGGGTCATATTGCGGCGGTCTCGGGCCTGCCGCAAAGCGATCCCAACGCTCCCTACGTGCAGTGGCTGAGCGCGGTGTGCAAGGTGTTGGCCCGTGGACCTCGCTCCACGCCGCCGGACACCGCCAAGGTGGAAGGCCAGCCGGCCCCCGTCCTGCCCCGCCGCCCGCAGGTGCGCACGTTCACCGCCGAAGACCTGCGCGCCGATGCACCGCACCTGGCCGACGAATGGAGTGCCTGGTGGCCGGCACACGCCGCGTGGCTGCCGCTGACCGACCGCACGGGCGGGCCACTGGGTGGCGTGGTGTTCGCGCGCGAGCAGGCCTGGTCCCCGGTGGATTCGGTGCTGCTGGCCGAACTGGGACAGGTCTGGGCACATGGCTTCGAATCCTTCGCGCCGCGCGCCTCGTGGCGCGCCCGCGCACGCAGCGTGCTGCGTCCCGGCCGTACGCAACGGCGCGTGTTACTTGCCTTGGCGGGCGTGTGCCTGATCCCGGTGCGGCTGACGGTGCTGGCACCCGCTGACGTCACACCGCAAGACGCCTACGTGGTGCGTTCACCGCTGGACGGGGTCATCGACCAGTTGCACATCAAGCCTAACGAGGCCGTCGAGAGCGGAGCCCCGCTGCTAAGCCTGGACGCCACCACGCTGCGATCGCGCCATGCGCTGGCCGACAAGAATTTCGCCACCGCGCAAGAGGAATACCGGCAGACGGCCCAGCTTGCCGTCACCGACGACCGTACCCGCCTGGACATGGTGGAACGCCAAGGCAAGCTCGACCAGAGCCGCGTCGAGCTGGACTACACCGCCCGCCAGTTGGCGCGCGTAAATGTCAACGCGCCGCGCGCCGGCGTGGCGATCTTCAGCGACGCCAACGAATGGACCGGCAAGGCCGTGGCGGTGGGCGAGAAGATACTGCTGCTGGCTGATCCGGCACGCGTGCAGGTGACCGCCTGGCTGCCGGTGGCCGACAACATCGACGTGCAACCCGGCACGCCGCTGACGTTCTATCCCAAGAGTTCACCGCTGTCGAGCTACGATGCGCGAATCGAATCGGTGGCCTGGCGCGCCGAACCCACGCCCGAAGGCGTGCTGGCCTATCGGGTGCGCGCCAGCCTGCATGCCGACGGCACGCAGCCGCTGTTGGGCTCCATGGGGACCGCCCGCATCCAGGGCCCGTGGGTGCCAGCCATTTATTACGTGCTGCGCCGCCCGTTGACGCTGGCCCGCCAGTGGCTGGGCTGGTAGCGCCGCTGTCACCATGGCCCGCCTTCCCCAACTCCGCCAGGAACTGACGCTGACGCCGGGCGCCGCCACGCCCGACGGCGCACCGACCTGGATGCTGCACGATCCCGCCGCAAACCGCTTTTTCCAGATTGGCTGGCCTGCGTTCGAAATCCTGTCGCGCTGGCCCCTGGACGATGCGCAGGCCATTGTGAACGCCGTCAATCGCGACACCACGCTGACTGTCGCGCTGGACGACCTGGAGGCGCTGGCACGCATGCTGCGCCAGCAGAATCTGCTGGTGTCCGAAACCAGCGCCGATACCGAGCGGTTGCAACAGCACGACGCCGCGCAGCAGACTTCGCGAGCGATGTGGCTGCTCAAGCACTACCTGATGATCCGGATTCCGCTATGGCATCCGATGGGATTCCTGCGCGCCACGGCGCGCCATATGTCGTTCGCCTTCCGCCCGGCGTTCTGGTGGGTGGTCGCAGCAGTGGCGCTCGTCGGTCTGATCCTGGCCTCGCGGCGCTGGGACGAATTCCTGCACACCTTCCAGGGTTACGCCGACTGGCGTGGCCTGATCGGCGTAGGCATCGCCCTCGGATTTGCCAAGATCCTGCACGAATTGGCACATGCCTATACGGCACAACGCCATGGCTGCCGGGTCCCGACGATGGGCGTGGCGCTGCTGGTGATGTTTCCCATGCTGTACACCGACACGACCGAGGCGTGGAAGGTACAGGGCCGCCGCGAACGCCTTCAGATCGGTGCGGCCGGCATGCTGAGCGAACTGGCGCTCGCCGCGTTTGCCACGCTGGCGTGGAGCTTGCTGCCGGACGGTCCGCTACGGTCCGGCGCCTTCCTGCTCGCCACCACGACGTGGGTGGCCACGTTGGCGATCAACGCCAGCCCGTTCATGCGCTTTGACGGCTACTTCCTGCTTTCGGATTGGCTGGAGATGCCAAACCTGCATGACCGCGCTTTTGCCATGGGCCGCTGGTGGCTGCGCGAGCGGTTGTTCGGATTGGGCGATCCGCAACCGGAACCGTGCAGCGCGCGGCGCCGACGCTTCCTGGTCGCCTTTTCGTTCGCTACCTGGCTATATCGCCTGATGGTGTTCATGGCGATTGCGCTGATCGTGTATCACGCCTTTTTCAAAGTGCTCGGCATGCTGTTGTTCTGCGTCGAGTTGTGGTGGTTCATCCTGCGCCCCGTGTGGAACGAGGTCAAGGCGATCGGTTCGCGTCGTGAGGACCTGCACTGGAATTTCCAGACGGTGCGCAGTGCGC
>JAEYVD010000846.1 GCA_023432075.1 Pseudomonadota bacterium
TGCATCTTGTAGGCCTTGGTTTCCAGCCAGTCGAAGAAGCGCTGCACGCCGTACCACTGGTGCTTCCAGGCGTCGTTGCCGCCCTTCCAGTCAGGCGTGCCATACAGGACCCAGCGCTTGTGCTCGTCGCTCATGTCCTTCCAGGGCACGCCCAGCGGCACGCCCGCGCGCGGCGCGTACTTTTGCAGGTCGTCCTGGCATTCCTTGTAGGACGGCGTGGTCCAAGGCTTGATGGCGCCTTCGAGCAGGGTCTTTTTCTCGTCGGGGATGACCAGGCCGAAGTCGATGCCGATGACGCGGCCAAAGCCGCGGCAGGCCTCGCAGGCGCCCAGCGGCGAGTTGAACGAGAAGCTGCTGGGCAGCGGGTCGGTGTATTCGATGTCGCAGTCGGCGCAGTGCAGCCGGTCGCTGTACTTCCAGATATGCGCGTTGCCGCCGTCGGCATCCATGACGTAGATGGCGATGTGGCCGGCGCCCATGCGCAGCGCCGTGTCCAGCGCTTCCATGATGCGTTCGCGTTCGGTGCCGGCGAAGCGGAAGCGATCCTGGATGACGTGCAGGATGCGGCGTTCCTCGGTGGCGGCCTTGGCGGTCTTCGTGGCCTTGGCCTTCTTGGCGCCCTTGGCGGGGGCGGCGGCGCGCGGCACGGCGGTTTCCTCGGCGTGCACGCGGGTGTAACCCTGCTGCTCAAGGAAGCCGCGCACTTCGTCTTCGGTGAAGTTGGCCGGCACGGCGATCGGGAAGGTCACGACCAGACGCGGGTCGCCCGCTTGCGCGGCGCGCTCGGCCAGCGAGTGATAGACGGATTCGGGCGTGTCGCGCCGCACCAGCTTGCCGCAACCGCGGCAATAGAGCTTGGCGCCGCGCGCGAACAAGAGCTTCAGGTGATCGTTCAGTTCGGTCATCGTGCCGACCGTGCTGCGCGAGCTGCGCACCGGATTGGTCTGGTCGATGGCGATGGCCGGCAGGATGCCTTCGATGCGGTCCACCTGCGGCTTGTCCATGCGGTCCAGGAACTGGCGCGCATAGGGCGAGAAGGTTTCCACGTAACGCCGCTGCCCCTCGGCGTACAGGGTGTCGAATGCCAGCGAACTTTTGCCGGACCCCGATACCCCGGTGACGACGACCAATTCGCCGGTGGCGATGGTCAGATCCAGGTTCTTGAGATTGTTCTGGCGGGCGCCAACGATGCGGATATGGGAGCTCATGGACGGTATCGTAGCCTGACGGTGGGAGCATGCCGGCGCGGCGACCCATCGCTGGTTCCGGGCGCGTCGATATGGAATAATTGACTATATTGTGAGGCGATTGTCCATAATATGGACATTTAACGCCTCGGTAGCTGTACAAATAAACAGTATCGCAGATTCGTCTGAAAGTCGCGCTGGTCGCGTTGCGCATCTGCCTGGGCTATCGCCTTTATTTGGGGACGTGTGTGCAGGAATCCAAGGTGGCGGGCGCGGCGGCGTTCGGAAAATTCATGGCGGTGCTGCAAGCGGTGGCCGATGCGCCGCAGCCGCCCACGGCCGCCGTGCTGGCCCGCACCTGCGGCTACCCCCGTCCCACCGTCTACCGCATCCTGGCGGCGCTTGCCGAGCAGGGCATGGTCGCGGAATCCGGCGGCGCGTATCGCCTGGGGGCGCGCCTGATGTCCCTTGCCAGCAAGGCCTGGTCCCAATTCGATCTGCGCGCCGCCCTGGCGCCGGAACTTCAGGCGCTGCGCGACCAGACCGGCGAAACGGTCCATCTGGCCGTTCCCGCCGGCCACGAAATGATCTACATCGACAAGCTGGAAAGCCCGGGCCCGGTGCGCATGGTGTCGCGCGTGGGCGCGTCGGTGGCGCTGCACTCCAGCGCCGTCGGCAAGGCCTACCTGGCCGCGCTGGATGACGCCTCGCGGGAACGCCTGCTGCAGGATCTGCCCCTGCCTTCCCGGCTGCCCGCCACGCTGACCAGCCTGCCCGCGTTGCGCGAGGCGCTGGGCGCGGCGGCCGAGCAGGGCTACGCTATCGACAACGAGGAAAACGAACCCGGCATCGTCTGCTACGGCGTCGCGCTGTGCGACGGTGCGGGACGGCCGGTCGCGGGCGTCAGCGTCAGCACGCTGCTGTTCCGCCGGGCCGCCGACCCGCAGTCCGCCTATATCGACCCCTTGCTGCGGCTGCGCGACGCCGCCGCGGCCAAACTCGCCGTCCTGCCGGTATCGTCCGGCGGCATCTGACCGTTCGCTCCAGAGGAAATCCATGACCGCAACCGCTGCTCCCATCGCCTCCAAGCTTGCCGCCCTGCTGGCTGCCCGCGTCGTGCCCGTGCTGCGCTACACCGACGCGGCGGCCGCCGCCTATGCCGCGGAAGTCGCGGTTTCGGCCGGTTGCACCACGCTGGAACTGACCTGGACCATCCCCAACGTCACCGACCTGGTGCGCGCCCTGCGGGACAAGCACGGCGCCAGCCTGCTGCTCGGCGTGGGGACGGTACTGGACGAGGCCCAGGCGCGCGAGGCGCTGGTGGCGGGCGCGGACTTCCTGGTCTCGCCCGCCCTGGCGCACGAGATCGTGGACATGGCCCACGCCGCCGACGCGCTGTGCATGCTGGGCGCGTTCACCCCGACCGAAGTCCTGGCCGCGCGCCGCGCGGGCGTGGACGTGGTGAAGGTGTTTCCGGCGGACACGGGCGGCCCCAAGCACCTGGCCGCGCTCAAGTCGGTGTTTCCGGACACGATCTTCTGCCCCACGGGCGGCATCACGCAGGAAAACATGGGCACGTACTTTGCGGCGGGCGCGGGGCTCGTGGGCATCGGCAGCAATCTGTACGACAAGGCCTCCTTCGCATCGCGCGACACCGCCGCGCTGGTGGCGCAGATCACCCGGACGCGCGAGGCCGTCCATGGCTGATTTCGACATCGTGGCGCTGGGCGAGCCGCTGGTCGAACTGAACCAGACGCAAAAAGGCCAGCGGCAATACCTGCAGGGATTCGGGGGCGACACCTCCAACGCGGTCATCGCGGCGGCCCGTCAGGGCGCGCGCTGCGCATATCTGACCCGGGTCGGCAATGACGCCTTCGGCAAGCAGTTCCTGGACCTGTGGCAGGCCGAAGGCGTGGACACCACAGGCGTAGAGATCGACGACGATGCCCACACCGGCCTGTACTTCGTGCAGCACGGGCCGGACGGCCACGCCTTCAGCTATCTGCGGCGCGGTTCGGCCGCCAGCCTGATGACGCCCGCCAGCCTGGATGCCGGCCTGATCGAGCGCGCCCGGTTCCTGCACGTCTCGGGCATCAGCATGGCCATCAGCACCACCGCCTGCGACACGGCGTTTGCGGCCATCGCGCGGGCGCATGCCGCCGGCGCGCAGGTCAGCCTGGATTCCAACCTGCGGCTGCGCCTGTGGCCCGTGGACCGCGCCCGCGCCATCCTGCGCGAGGCGATGCGCGCCGCGGACGTGTTTCTGCCCAGCATGGACGACATGCAGCACCTGACCGGCAACGACGACCCGGAGCGTACGCTGGACTGGATCCGCGATGGCGGCGCGCCGGGCGTGGTGGTGCTCAAGCTGGGCAAGGATGGCTCCATCATCGACGACGGCCGCACCCGCACCCCGATGCCGGCGCTGCGCGTGCAGGCCGTCGACGCGACGGGCGCGGGGGATTGCTTTGCCGGCAGCCTGCTGGCGCGCCGCTGCCAGGGCGACTCGTGGGAAGACGCCGTGCGCTACGCCAACGCGGCGGCAGCGCTGTCCACGCTGGGCTATGGCGCGGTCGATCCGCTGCCGCGCGCCGAGCAGGTCTGGGAACGGCTGAAAGACGCCTCAACGTAGCCAAAAACCGGCCGGTTGGCGTCCTTTCCGGATTTCAGGCTAAAATGCCAAGTTATCCGAATTTTTTCCGCCAGCCCTCCTTCCGGTTGTGCGGGCCAATTTCCGCGAATTCAACAGGAGAAATCAACATGGCTGAACGCAAACGCGTGCGTCGTAACACCCTGGAACGCCGTTGCCTGGGCAAGGCTTTCAAGCGCTTGTTCGTCAAGTCGCCCAAGGGTGTGTTCAAGATGCTGGAAAAGATCAAGCGCGTCTAAATGACGCGTCTGGCTCGGCGGTCGTCAAGACCTGCCGGGCCAGATCAAAAAAACCGCAGGGCGCGAGCCTTGCGGTTTTTTTTCGTCTGCGCGGCGCGTCAGCCTTGCGGGGGGCCGAGCTTGGGACGAATGAAATCCATGAATGCGCGGGTCTTGGCCGGTTCAATGCTGGACGGGTACACCACGTAGATCGAGATCGGGTCCACCGACCAGCCGGGCAGCACCCGCCGCAGCGAATTGCGCTGGATGATGGGCTCCAGGGCATGGCAGTGCGGCATCCGCGTGATGGCC
>JAEYVD010000856.1 GCA_023432075.1 Pseudomonadota bacterium
GGGCGACAACGTGACGATGACCGTCAAGCTGCTGGCCCCGATCGCCATGGAAGAAGGTCTGCGTTTCGCCATCCGTGAAGGCGGTCGTACCGTCGGCGCCGGCGTCGTCGCCAAGATCCTGAAGTAATTCGGATCTATTAAGCAGCACCCAACCAGCGAGGGCGTGATCCCGCCCTCGCGTCTCGTTCTTTAGGAAACGCCATGAAAAACCAAAAGATCCGCATCCGCTTGAAAGCCTTCGATTACAAGCTGATCGATCAATCGGCCGCCGAAATCGTCGACACCGCCAAGCGCACTGGCGCCGTCGTCCGCGGTCCGGTGCCGCTGCCCACGCGTATCCGTCGCTATGACGTCCTGCGTTCGCCGCACGTCAACAAGACGTCGCGTGACCAGTTCGAAATCCGTACCCATCAGCGCCTGATGGACATCGTTGATCCCACCGACAAGACCGTTGACGCCCTGATGCGTCTGGACCTGCCGGCCGGCGTCGACGTCGAAATCGCGCTGCAGTAAGACGCTACGGACCTGCTACCTTCGCCGGCAGGTTCGTCAAGAATGGCCGCACTCCCTCGGGATTGCGGCCATTTTGTTTTGCGGCTGCCGGGGCTGAAGTGAGCAGGCGCTCACTCTCGTGAAATGCGCGCCGCCAGGCCGTGCGTGAATCTGGCCCCAGAACCGGACGCCCAAAACGTGGCAAAAATGTCCGCCGCGGTATGCCTTGAATCCGCTAAGTGCTTGTGCCGCTTAGAAAAAACATGCTAATATGCGAAGCTTGCCATTTTGTGGCAAGTCTAACTATGGATAAAGCGAAAACCGCCCTGCAGTTTGAGGACGGTGCGCCGAGTCCAGGTTGAACATAGTCGTAGGGCAAAGGCCGTTACCTTTTGCCTGATTAGCCCCGACCAATCGCAGTCGGGAATGGAGAAAACGATGTCGAATTCGACACCCACGCCCGCCGCTCACCGGCTGGGGCTGGTGGGTCGCAAGGTCGGCATGACCCGCATTTTTACCGAGGAAGGTGAATCCATCCCGGTGACCGTGCTGGACGTGTCCAACAACCGCGTGACCCAAGTTAAGTCGCTGGAAACCGACGGCTACGCCGCTATCCAGGTGGCTTATGGCACTCGTCGTGCCTCGCGTGTGGCTCAGCCGCAAACGGGCCACTACGCCAAAGCCGGCGCTGAAGCCGGCAGCATCCTCAAAGAATTCCGCCTTGATCCCGCTCGCGCCGCTGAATTTTCGGCCGGTTCCGTGATCGCCGTGGAATCCGTGTTCGAAGCCGGCCAACAGGTCGACGTCACGGGCACGACCATTGGTAAGGGCTTTGCCGGTACCATCAAGCGTCACAACTTCGGTTCGCAGCGCGCGTCGCACGGTAACTCCCGTTCGCACCGCGTTCCCGGCTCGATTGGTCAAGCTCAGGATCCGGGTCGTATTTTCCCGGGTAAGCGCATGGCTGGTCACCTGGGTGACGTCACCCGCACCGTTCAAAACCTCGACGTCGTTCGCGTTGACGTCGAGCGCGGCCTGCTGCTGGTCAAGGGCGCAGTCCCCGGCCACGCTGGCGCCGACATCGTTGTGCGCCCGGCCATCAAGGCCCCGGCCAAGAAGGGAGCGTAAGTAAATGGATCTCAAGCTCCTGAACGACCAAGGTCAGGCCGCTGCTACGTTCAGCGCGCCCGACACGATCTTCGGCCGTGACTTCAACGAAGCGCTGATTCACCAGGTCGTCGTGGCTTTCCAAGCCAACGCGCGCGCTGGCAATCGTGCTCAGAAGGACCGTACGGAAGTCAAGCACTCCACCAAGAAGCCCTGGCGTCAAAAGGGTACCGGCCGCGCTCGCGCTGGTATGACTTCGTCGCCGCTGTGGCGTGGCGGTGGTCGGACTTTCCCGAACTCGCCCGAAGAGAACTTCAGCCAGAAGGTCAACAAGAAGATGTACCGCGCCGGGATCCGTTCGATCCTGTCGCAGCTCGCTCGCGAAGACCGCATCGCCGTCGTCGAATCGTTTGATCTGGAATCGCCCAAGACCAAGGCTGCTGCTGCAAAGCTGAAGAGCCTGGGCCTGGACTCGGTCCTGATCATCACCGACAGCGTTGATGAAAATGTTTACCTCGCCACCCGCAACCTGCCGCACGTTGCCGTTGTCGAGCCCCGTTATGCCGATCCGTTGTCGCTGGTCCACTACAAGAAAGTGCTGATCACCAAGCCGGCCATCGCTCAACTCGAGGAGATGCTGGGATGAACGCTGAACGCTTGATGCAAGTCATTCTGGCTCCGATCGTGACCGAAAAGGCCACGTTCGTCGCTGAGAAGAATCAGCAAGTCGCTTTCCGTGTCGTGGCTGACGCTACCAAGCCGGAAATCAAGGCTGCCGTCGAACTGCTCTTCAAGGTGCAGGTCGAGTCCGTGCAGGTCCTCAACCGTAAGGGCAAAGTCAAGCGCTTTGGCCGATTCGTTGGCCGCCGCCGTAATGAGCGCAAGGCCTACGTCTCGCTCAAGGACGGCCAGGAAATCGACTTTGCGGAGGTGAAGTAAATGGCCCTCGTAAAAGTTAAGCCGACTTCGGCTGGCCGCCGTGGCATGGTGAAGGTTGTCAGCCCGAACCTGCACAAGGGTGAGCCCTACGCGCCGCTGCTCGAAAAGAAGACCCGTGGTTCTGGCCGTAACAACAACGGTCACATCACGATCCGTCATCGTGGCGGTGGTCACAAGCAGCACTACCGTATCGTCGACTTCCGTCGCGATAAGGACGGCATCCCGGCAAAGGTCGAGCGTCTGGAATATGACCCCAACCGTACGGCGCACATCGCTCTGCTGTGCTACGCCGACGGCGAACGTCGTTACATCATCGCTCCCCGTGGCCTGGAAGTCGGTGCGACCGTGCTGTCGGGCACCGATGCTCCGATCCGCGCTGGCAACACGCTGCCGATCCGCAATATCCCGGTCGGTACGACGATCCACTGCGTCGAAATGCTCCCCGGCAAGGGTGCCCAGATGGTCCGCTCGGCCGGCGCTTCCGCCGTCCTGCTGGCTCGCGAAGGCATCTACGCTCAGGTGCGTCTGCGCTCGGGTGAAGTCCGCCGTGTGCACATCGAATGCCGCGCCACCATCGGTGAAGTCGGTAACGAAGAACACAGCCTGCGCCAAATCGGCAAGGCCGGTGCAATGCGTTGGCGCGGTGTCCGCCCGACCGTTCGTGGCGTTGCCATGAACCCGGTGGATCACCCGCACGGTGGCGGTGAAGGCCGTACCGGTGAAGCACGCGAGCCGGTCAGCCCGTGGGGCACTCCGTCGAAGGGTTACAAGACCCGTCGCAACAAGCGGACGAACAATATGATCGTCCAACGGCGCAAGCGCAAGTAAGAGGCGAACACTATGTCACGTTCGATCAAGAAAGGCCCGTTTGTCGATGCTCACCTGATCAAAAAGGTGGACACGGCCGTCGCGGGCAAAGACAAGAAGCCGATCAAGACCTGGTCGCGTCGTTCCACGATCCTGCCCGAGTTCATCGGTCTGACGATCGCTGTGCACAACGGCAAGCAGCATGTTCCCGTTTATATCAACGAGAACATGGTCGGTCACAAGCTGGGCGAGTTCGCGCTGACCCGTACGTTCAAGGGTCACGCCGCGGACAAGAAGGCGAAGAGGTAAGCGATGGAAACTACTGCCATTATCCGTGGGGTTCACATCTCCGCACAGAAGACCCGTTTGGTTGCGGACCTGATCCGCGGCCAGAAGGTCGGCCGTGCCCTGGAAATCCTCACCTTCTCGCCGAAGAAGGCTGCCGTCATCCTGAAGAAGGCTGTCGAGTCCGCCATCGCCAACGCCGAGCACAACGACGGCGCCGACATCGACGAACTGAAAGTCACCACGATTTTTGTGGACAAGGCTCAGTCGATGAAGCGCTTCTCCGCTCGCGCCAAGGGCCGCGGCAACCGTATCGAGAAGCAGACCTGCCACATCACGGTCAAGGTCGGAGCTTAAGGAGTCACGATGGGTCAGAAAATTCACCCCACTGGGTTCCGTCTCGCGGTCACCCGTAATTGGTCCTCGCGTTGGTTCGCCGACGACAAGGCCTTCGGCTCGATGCTGGCCGAAGACATTCGCGTTCGCGAGTACCTGAAGAAGAAGCTCAAGAGCGCCTCCGTTGGTCGCGTGATCATCGAGCGTCCCGCCAAGAATGCCCGCATCACCGTCTACTCGGCTCGTCCGGGCGTGGTGATCGGCAAGCGCGGCGAAGACATCGAAAGCCTGAAGGCTGATCTGCAGCGTCTGATGGGCGTGCCCGTGCACGTCAACATCGAAGAAATCCGCAAGCCGGAAACCGATGCTCAACTGATCGCCGACTCGATCTCGCAACAGCTCGAGAAGCGCATCATGTTCCGCCGCGCCATGAAGCGCGCGATGCAGAACGCCATGCGTCTGGGTGCCCAAGGCATCAAGATCATGAGCTCGGGCCGTCTGAACGGTATCGAAATTGCTCGCACCGAGTGGTATCGCGAAGGCCGTGTGCCGCTGCACACCCTCAAGGCCAACATCGACTACGGCACCTCCGAAGCCCACACCACGTACGGCGTGATCGGCATCAAGGTCTGGGTCTACAAGGGCGATATGCTGGCCAACGGCGAATTGCCGCCGGAAACCGCAGCCCCGCGTGAAGAAGAACGTCGTCCGCGCCGCGCTCCGCGTGGCGATCGTCCGGACGGTGCTCGCACCGGTCGTCCGGGTGGTCGTGGCCGCGCTCCCCGCAAGGCGGATGCTGCTCCGGCGCCTGAAGGAGAATAACCATGCTGCAACCCTCCCGCAGAAAGTATCGCAAAGAGCAGAAGGGCCGCAACACCGGTCTGGCGACCCGTGGTACCCACGTGTCGTTCGGCGAGTTCGGCCTGAAGGCTACCGGCCGTGGCCGTCTGACCGCTCGTCAGATCGAAGCTGCTCGTCGCGCCATCAATCGTCACATCAAGCGTGGCGGCCGTATCTGGATTCGCATTTTCCCGGATAAGCCCATCTCGCAGAAGCCTGCCGAAGTCCGTATGGGTAACGGTAAGGGCAACCCGGAGTACTGGGTTGCTGAAATTCAGCCCGGCAAGGTGCTCTACGAAATGGAAGGGGTTAGCGAAGAGCTCGCGCGTGAAGCTTTCCGCCTGGCCGCTGCCAAGCTGCCGATTTCGACCACGTTCGTCGCGCGTCATATCGGTGCTTAAGGAGTACTAACATGAAAGCTAGCGAACTCCGTTCGAAAGACGCCGCCGAGCTCGGCAAAGAGCTCGAAAGCCTGCTGAAGGCACAATTCGGTCTGCGCATGCAGAAAGCCACGCAGCAACTGGCCAACACCAGCCAGCTGCGCAACGTGCGCCGCGACATCGCTCGCGTCCGCACCTTGCTGACCGAGAAGGCAGGGAAATAAAGATGAGCGAAACTCAAAACACCCAAGTGGCCAAGCGCCAGCGCACGCTGGTTGGCAAGGTCGTCAGCAACAAGATGGACAAGACTGTCGTCGTTCTGGTTGAGCGCCGCGTCAAGCACCCCATCTTCGGCAAGATCATCATGCGTTCCGCGAAGTACAAGGCGCACGATGAATCGAACCAGTACAACGAAGGCGATACGGTGGAAATCGCTGAAGGCCGTCCCATCTCGCGCTCGAAGTCGTGGCGTGTGGTGCGTCTGGTTGAAGCCGCACGTATCATCTAAGTGAAAGCTGCACCTCGGAACGGTTCGCCGTTCTGATATAAAACGGCAAGGGCCAAAACCCTTGCCGTTTTTTTATGTCTCGCACATGGGAAACCTGAAAGTAAGCATGCTCAGCGTCAGCAAATCAGCCCGGCTTGCCGGTGTGGCCCTGTGCTGGATGGTCATGACGGCCGGCGCGGCGATGGCGCAGGAGCGCGCCGTGCCCGTGCAGCCCGGCCTGCCGCCGCCGGCACCGTCTCCGAAGCCGTCGCCATCCCCGACGGACGCCACGACGCTCGGCCAGCAACTGCTGAACGCCGGGCCGGACCCTCGGGTGGAGCTGGACGGCCGATCCCGCGACCATGCTGCCATCTTTGGCACCGATGACCCGGATGAGCGGGCCTTGCTGGATCAGGAACGCGCGCTGCAGGCGCAGCGCGACCAGCTGAAGGTTCTGGAACGCGTGCTGAACGCGCCGCCGCCGGGCGTGGATTCCCATCCGCCCGCGATGATTCCCCTGACTTCCGGGCGTCCCATGAATGTGCCGCAGTTGCTGCCCACGCCTTCCGGTTCGCAATTGGATCAGCATCGCAGCGAGACCCGGCGCAGCGTCGACGACATGCAGCGGCGCGTCGACGGACTGAGGCGAGAGGCCGACGCGCTGAGGCAGGGCGGCAAATAGCCTGGGCGTGGGTCAAGGACCAGCGCCGGCGTCGCGCAAGTCAGTCGTACCGCAAGCGAGCGATCGCCTGCGCGCTACGTGCGTCTTGCAAGCTCCCTGAGCCGTCCGGCGACACCGGTCGGAAAGTAGTACACCGACAGCACGAACAGAATTCCCAGCCACAGCAGCCAGCGATCCGGCTCGAACAGGAGCGCCAGCGGTGCAATGCCGGAGACGACCTCGTGCACGGCATGCAAGCCGTCCTGCAGGTAGCTCTGGGCAAACACGAACAGGGTGGCGCCGACCACCGCGCCATACATCGTGCCCATCCCGCCAATCACGACCATCAACAGGATGTTGAGCATGATCTCGAACGACAGCGTCGTATCAGGGCCGTTGTAGCGCAGCCAGAGTGCGTACAGCGCGCCCGCCAGCGTTGCGAACGCGGCCGCAAGCAGATTCGAGAGGCTGCGGTAGAGCACGGTGCGATAGCCGATCGCCTCGGCGCGAAAGGGGTTTTCGCGGATGGCTTGCAGCACGCGTCCAAAGGGCGAGTTCACGATGCGCAGCAACATCAGGAACAGCACCACACAGACCGCTGCAATCAGGTAGTAGGTGATGATCCGCCCGTCCACGGTGACGCCGAACAGGGGCTCGGACAGCGGGCGAAACGCCGGCCGCAGCACCTGCGGCACCTTGAAGTTCAAGCCGTCCTCGCCGCCCGTCAGCGCCGACAATTGGGACACCAGCGTCTGAAACGCCGCAGCAACGGCCAGGGTGATCATCGCGTAGAAGATCGCGCGCACGCGCAGGCTGGCCAGACCGATCACCGAGGCAAAGGCAAGCGACACCGCCAGGCCGGCCGCGGTGCCCGCAAAGACGGCGGTCCATCCCGGTTCCATGCGGATGCTGGCAATCGCCACGCCGTAGGCGCCGATGCCGAAGAACATCGTGTGCGCGAAGCTGACGATGCCGGTGTAGCCCAATAGCAGGTCGTAGCTTGCAACCAGGACGATGAAGACCAGGATCTTCGCTGCAACCGCCAACGCCTTGGGACCGGGGAGCAGGAAGGGCGCTGCGGCCAGCGCGGCCACGATTGCGACGAGCAGCAGCGCCAGGATTGCGCTGCGCGGAGGATCGCCGGAAAGCAGGCGAAACGACATGTCGGCGGCTCCTAGCGGTTGGTGACGGGGTACACGCCCTGCGGACGCCATAGCAAAATGGCGACCATCAGCGCGATGTTCGAGAACAAGGCGGCCTTGGGCATCAGAAAGCCCGTGTAGTTGGCCATCAACCCGACCAGCAACGCGCCGATCAGGCAGCCCACGGTGGAACCCAGGCCGCCGATCATGATGACGATGAAGATCAGCACGTTCACCTGCGCGCCAAGCTGCGGCACGATCGACTGCTGGTACATCCCCCACAGCACACCGCCCAGGCCGGCCAGCATCGATCCGGCGACGAACACGCCGACAAACAGATGCCGGATCCGGTAGCCCAGGCTTTCGACCATTTCGCGGTCCTCGACGCCGGCGCGGATCAGCAGGCCAAGCTTGGTGCGATTGAGCACCCACAGCATGCCGCCCAGCACGATCAGGCCCACCGCCAGCGCAACGACGCGGTACTTTTCAATGGCGGCGTCGCCCAGCAGGAACGCGCCGCGCAGCGACTCCGGCAAGGGCAGCGTGATTGCCTGCGGCCCCCACAGCATCTTGATGATCTCTTCGCCGATGATCATGCCGCCCATGGTGATGAGAATCTGCTTGAGGTGCTGACCGTACACCGGGCGCACGATTACGCGCTCGAACGCGAGGCCGACGGCGCCGGCGACCAGCATGCCCACGATCATGGCCGGCAGCACCGCGGCCAGATTGGTCCACAGGCTGCCCGACTGCGTCCAATCCGCCATGGAACCGAGCACGGTGGCCGCCATGTAGGCGCCAATCGCGATGAACAGGCCGTGCCCGAAGTTCAGCACGTCCATCAGCCCGAAGACGAGCGTCATGCCCGATGCCACGATGAAGATGATCATGCCCATCGCCAGGCCGGCGAAGGTGAGGGTGACCCAGGTGGAAAACGATCCGACCAGCGGCAGCGCGATCGCGGCCAGCGCAAGCACCAGCAGCACGGGCATGAGATCGGCGCGCGCGCGGGGCAGGGGAGCTTCGATGTCCAGCGTGCTCATTGATGGCTTCCCAATGACAGGCCCAAGAGGCGCGTCTGCAGCGCCTC
>JAEYVD010000031.1 GCA_023432075.1 Pseudomonadota bacterium
CGGATTGCCGACCGGCGTGGCGTTCAGGCCGAAGTACACGGCCGGCTCACCGTCCATCAGGCCGCTCGAATCGGTGGACGCCGCGCCTAGTTCCACGGTCGCCACGTCGCCCAGCCGAACGACGGCGCCGCCTTCGTGCTTGACCACCAGGTCCCGGAACTCGGCCACGTTGACGAGGTCGGTGTTGACCTGGATGTTGGACACCACGTACAGCCCCTTGGCCTGGCCGGGCGCCGCCTGCACGTTGTTCTGGCGCAGCGCGTCGGCCAGCTCGCCGGCGGAGATGCCGCGCGCCGCCATGCGGTCCGGGTCCAGCCATACCCGCATCGCCAGCTTCTGCCCGCCGTACAGCTCAACGCTTGCCACGCCATCGATGGACGAGAGCTGCGGCTGCACCACCCGCGACAGGTAGTCCGTCAGCGCGGCCAGCGACAGGTTCGTGCTGGAAAAGCCCACATAGGCGACGGCCGTCGCCTCGCCCGCGGACTTGACCAGTACCGGGTCATAGACGTCCTGCGGCAGGCGGTACTTGACCTCGTTGACCTTGGCCATCACCTCGGTCATGGCCTTGTTGGAATCGGCGTTCAGCTTCATCCGCACGGTGATCACGCTGCGGCCCTGGGTCGAGGACGACGACAGGTAGTCGATACCCTCGACGGTGGCCACGGACTGCGCGATGGGCTGCGTGACGAAACCCTGCATCAAATCGGGCGAGGCGCCCGGGTACTGCGTAGTGATGGTGATGGTGGTGCTTTCGGTCAGCGGGTACTGCCTTACGGGCAACCCGCTCAGGGCCTTGATGCCCAGCAGCAGGATGAGGGTGCTGACCACCAGCGCCAGCACGGGACGGCGCACGAACAGATCGGTGAACTTCATGTCAGCCTCCGCGCGTTACCGGGCCTGCGCCACAACGTGGCCCGGCGCGGCCAGCGCCACGGTATCGTCCGGCAGGATCTCGACGGCCGCGCCGTTATGCAGGCGCAGCTGACCCGACGTCACGACCCGGTCGCCCGCCTTCAGCCCGTCGGTCACCACCACGCGGCCGCGCAAGCGTTCGCCGGTTTTCACATAGGCCTGCCTGACGGTCGGCGCTGCCGCCGGCGCACCGGCTTCAGGCGCCATCACGACGTAGACCGAATCGCCATAAGCGCTGTAGCTGACGGCCGTCTCCGGCACGGTGATGACATCCGGGCGGTCAGGCAGTCCGATCCGGCCCTGCGCGTACATTCCCGCCGACAATGCGCCGTCTTGATTGGCCAACAGGGCCTGCACGCGGACCGTGCGGGTGCCCGGGTCGACCTGCGGCTCAACGGTGGTGACCTTGCCCGGGAACTCGCGGCCCGCGTGGGCGTCCACCGTCACCGCCACCGGCTGGCCCACGCGCAATGCGCCCAGCGCCTGCTCGGGCAGCGTCAGGTTGGCGTACAACGAGGACGCATCCGTCAGCGACACCAGCGGATCGCCCGCGCGGGCAAACTGGCCCAGGTTCACGCGGCGCACCCCAAGCACCCCGTCGAACGGCGCCTTGATGCGCTTCTGGTCGATCAGCGCCTGCACGCGCCGCACGTCTGCGGCCGCCTGTTCATGGTCGGCGACAGCTTGGTCGAGCTGTTCGCGCGTGGCGGCCTGCAGCGGCACCAGCCGGCGCGTGCGGTCCAGCAGGGCCCGCGCATTACGCGCCTGGGCTTGCAGCCGCGCCAGCTCGCCCTGCTCGGGCGCGTCGTTCAACTGCACGAGCAATTGCCCCGCCTTGACTGCCTCGCCCGGCGTGAACAGGATCTGCGCCACACGTCCGTCGACTTCCGCCGCCACCATCACCTGGCGCGTGGCTTCCAGCGACCCGATGCCGGCAAGCACCACCGGAAAGTCCGCCTGCACGGCGGGCGCCACCGCAACCTTGGCTGGCGGCATCGCCCACCCGCCGCCTGGCGCGGCCGCCTTCGATTTCCAATACACCGCCCCGCCGGCCAACGCCGCCGCCATTGCCAGGGCGACGACCGCCCATGCCCCGCTTTTCGCCTTCATCATTCGCTCGCTTTTTATTTAAACAAGAATTTGCTTGGATAATCCACGAATCGCGGGATTTCGTCAAAGCAGCGAAAGCAATGAAGGAGATAGCGGCAGCCTATGGGCCAAAAAAAAGCCACGCGCGCGGCGTGGCAAAAAGAAAATGGTCATGCGCTGCGGACGCGGGCGCAGCGGCGCAAGCCGCTCAGCCGCGCACCATGTGCAGGTAGTGGCGGTGCCGCTCGTATTGGTCAAGGATGTCGCCAATCACGGCGTCGCGGCTCCAGCCCATGATGTCGTAGTCCTGCCCGCCCTCTCGCAGATGGACTTCGGCGCGGAAGTACTTGCGCTCGTCTTCGTCGGCGGCCTCGTCAGGCGTCAGGCTGGGGCGCACAAAGGCCTGGGGTTGCACGGCGTAGGAAAAATCCAGGTGTTCGCCATGCGAGACCTCCAGGATTGCGCCGCCCTCGTCCTCGTCTTCGCGCACCTGCACCGCATAGCCCTGCTTGCGCAACTCGTCGGCCACGTCTTCCAGCGCCGGCCGCACCACGTCCGCGATGAAGCGCAGCACATGGGCGCGGCGCGGCATCATGACCATGTTGCGCAGGCGCCGCTCCCAGGATTGGCCGCCGCGCGCCGGCCGCGACAGCGTCAGGGATTGATAGCGGATGCCGCGCTTGGTGGCGTCCAGCTTGAGCGCCTTGAACAGACCCCAGAGCGACAGCAGCAGAATGATCGAGAACGGCAGCGCACTGGCGATGGTGGCCGTCTGCAGGGCGGTCAGGCCATCAGCCAGCAACAGCGCGATGGCGACGGCGCCCATGGACAGCGACCAAAATATCCGCTGCCATACCGGCGTGCGGTCCGCGCCGCCCGAGGCCAGCAGATCCACCACCAGCGCCCCGGAGTCGGCGGAGGTGACGAAGAACACGGCCACCATCGCAATGGCGAACACCGAGATCACGCTGCTCCAGGGCAATAACTCAAGGAATGCGAACAGGGCGAGCGAACTGTCCGCATCGACGGCCTTGGCCAACCCCTGGTCGCCGCCGACCAGGATGTAGTAGATGGCCGTATCGCCGAACACCGTCATCCAGAACAGGGTGAAGCCGGCCGGCACCAGCAGCACGCCGCAGACAAATTCACGGATGGTCCGGCCGCGCGAAATGCGAGCAATGAACAAGCCAACGAACGGCGACCAGGCGATCCACCACCCCCAGTAGAACAACGTCCAGCCGCCCAGCCAGTCGGTCGGCTCGTAGGCGTACAGGTTGAAGGTCTTGTTGACGATGTCGGACAGATAGGCGCCGGTGT
>JAEYVD010000056.1 GCA_023432075.1 Pseudomonadota bacterium
CAGCTCCTGCAGCTTCAGGCCAAGCTGAACAAGACCATCGTCTTCATCACGCACGATCTGGACGAAGCGCTGCGCCTGGGCAACCGCATCGCCATCCTGAAGGACGGCGAACTGGTGCAGGAGGGCACGCCGGAAGACATCCTGCTGAACCCGGCCAACGATTACGTGCAGTCGTTCCTGCAAGACGTGAACCGCACCAAGGTGCTCAACGCCACGCACGCCGTGAATCCGGCGCGCCTGACGCTGACGATGCGCTCGCGCCCGGCGCACGCCGTGGACCGCATGAAGGCGCTGAACTACGAGTACGCGCCGGTGCTGGATGGCAAGCGTCTGGCTGGCGTGCTGACCGCCGAGGCCGCCGAGAAGGCGATGCAGGAAGGCGTGCGCGACGTGTCCCGCTTCGTCGAGGACCTGGCGTCGGTGCCGGCCACGGCTGGACTGGGCGAGGTGCTGGCACAACTGGTGCACAGCGACCAGCCGGTGGCGGTGACGGGCGAGGACGACGAGTTCCTGGGCATGCTGTCGCGCAAGAAGGTCGTGGAGCTGGTGACCCCGGCCCTGACCGAGACGCAGGTGGCGGGCGACGCTGCCACGCCCGATGCGGCTGCGTTGACGGCCCAGCCCGAGCAGGAAAGCGAGGGCAAGGCCGCCGCCTGATCCCCGCATCGTCGGCATGACCCCATGCGCCCGCGTGCACCCGCTTGCACGCGGGCGCAGTCACGATATGATGGCTTGCCGGCCGGCTTGGCCGGCTTTCCTCGTCATGCACCCTCGGAACCTGTCATGCCCCTCTTGAACGTCCAGATCATGCAAGGCCATTCGGCCGCCCAGAAAGCCGCCCTGTTGAAGGCGGCGTCCAACGCGGTGGTCGAAAGCATCGCGGCCCCGGTGCCCAGCGTGCGCGCCGTGCTGCACGAAATCCCGGCGGAACACGTGATCGTGGCGGGCGAAATCGGCAAGCGCATGGCGCGCGTGGACGTGGACCTGATCGAAGGCCGCGACGAAGCCAAGAAGGCTGCGCTGATCGCGGCGCTGAACCAGGCCGTGTGCGCCAGCCTCGATATGTCGGGCGAAGACGTGCGCGTGATCCTGCGCGACGTGCCCAAGACGGACATGGGCGTGGCCAACGGGCTGAGCGCCAAGGCTGCCGGACGCTGATCCGGCCCACCCGCAGAACAGAAAACGCCCGCTTGCCGCGGGCGTTTCTCTTGGGCGAATACGCGGGCTGCGCAGTCAGTCCAGCTTCACGTTGGCCGCCTTGACCACCTCGCCCCACCGCGCGATCTCGCTCTTGATGTAGGCGGCGTATTCCTGCGGCGTCGACCCCAGCGCCTGCGCCCCCTGCACCTTGAGCTGCTTTTGCATTTCCGGGGACTTGAGCGCGCGCAGGATTTCGGCGTTGAGCTTGTCGATGATGGGCGCGGGCGTGCCGGCCGGCACGCCGACGCCTTGCCCGGCGCCCATGCCAAAGCCCGGCGCCACCGTTTCCGCCACTGTCGGCACGTTGGGCAACTGGTCGCTGCGGGTCTCGCTGGTCACCGCCAGGGCGCGCAGCTTGCCTTCGCGGATGAAGCCCAGCGAGTCGTTCAGCGTGTTGGTCATCACCTGCACCTGGCCGCCGACCAGATCGGTCATGGCCGGGGCGCTGCCGCGATAGGGCACGTGGACCGCGTCGATGTTCAGCGACTTGAGGAGCAGCAATGCGCCCAGATGCGTGACGTTGCCCGCGCCCGCCGAGCCGTACGACAGCTTGCCGGGATGCTTGCGGGCGTAGTCGACAAAAGCCGGCGCGGTGTCCGCGGGCACGGACGGATGCACCAGGAGGACGAGCGGGATGACGGCCGTGCTGGAGACGGGCGCAAAGTCCTTGACCGGGTCGAAGGCCAGCGAGCGATACAGGTTGGGGCTGAGCGCGATGGAAGAGGTGTTGTACAGCACCGTATAGCCATCGGGCTTGGCCGCGGCCGCGTACTGCATGCCGATGTTGCCGTTGGCGCCGCCCTTGTTTTCGACGACGACGGTCTGGCCGAGCTGGTCGGTGAGCTGTTTGGCCAGCACCCGCGCCACCAGGTCGGTCGGCCCGCCTGGGGGGAACGGCACCACCATCGTGATCGGGCGGTCGGGCCATGTGGCCTGGGC
The DNA here is from genome assembly GCA_023432075.1 of Pseudomonadota bacterium. GTDB lineage: Bacteria > Pseudomonadota > Gammaproteobacteria > Burkholderiales > Burkholderiaceae_B > Achromobacter. The sequence continues at coordinate 2,140 of JAEYVD010000056.1, forward strand.
GCTTGCGGCGCCTCCCAGCGCCAGTGTGGCCAGCGTGGCCGCCAGCAGTGCTTTTTTCATGGTTGTCTCCTTGTGCTGTTATGGGTACTGCGAACTGGCGGCCGCGTCCTCTCGCGGGACTCGTGCCGCCGCAGGGGCATTCAGCCGGGTCTGCCGGCCAGCATGCGCACGGCCGTGTAGGCCATCACCGGCTTGCCGTGCTGGTTGCGGACGTCGATTGCGGATGTGACCACCGCGCGGTTGTGTTGCGAGGTCGGGCGCACGCCGGTCACTTCGATCTCGGCCCAGATCGTGTCGCCGACCACCACAGGCGCGATCATCTTTTTGTGGACTTCCAGCAGCGCCAGGCCCGTTCCCTGCACCATGCCCTGCATGATCAGCCCTTCGATCAGGCCATAGGTCAGCGCGCCGGGGGCGGGCCGGCCCTTTATCGCGCCGTGGCTGTAGGTGGCGTCGATGAAGATGGTCTCCAGCATGCCCGTGACGCTGATGAAGTTGACGATGTCGGTCTCGGTGACTGTGCGGCGAAACGTCCGAAAGCGCTGGCCGACCGTGAGGTCCTGCCAGTAGTAGCCCTGGCCCAGTTGGGCGGCGGGCGCGGCGTTGCGGTCTTGGGTCATGCGGTGTCCTTGGCGTTGTCGGAAGAGGGGGAGGGCGCTTGGCCGGCGGCGCCCGCTTGCAGCAGGGCGTCGATGTCGGCCGGTGCAAGGCCGGCCTGGCGCAGCACCTCGCGGGTGTGCTCGCCCAGGCGCGGCGGCATGGCGGGCGGCACGCTGGACTGCTGCAGGCGCACCGGGTTGCGGGGAAAGCGGTAGTGGCTGCCGGACGCGCTTTGCAGCGGCACGAAGAAGCCGACGCTCCCCAGGTGCGGATCGGTTTCCAGGTCTTCCAGCCGGTTCACGGGCGCGGCCGGAATCTCCAGCCGCTCGCACAGGGCAAGCCAGTACGCCGTGTCGTGGGCCGCCACGATGCCCGCCTGCAGCTCGTACAGCGTCTCGATGTGCCGGGTGCGCGCCGAGATGTCGGCAAAACGCGCGTCTTGCGCCAGGTCGGGGCGGCCTGCGGCATTGAAGAAATCGCGCCAGTGGGCATCCGTGTAGGGCATCAGGCACACGTGCCCATCGGCGGTCTGGCAAGGCCGGCGCCACGGCGTCAGCACCCGCGGGTAACCGGCCGGGCCGGGCGCATCGGCCAGATGGCGGCCGTAGTAATGCTCCACCAGGGCAAATGACGCCATGCTCTCGAACATGGGCACTTCCAGCTGCTGGCCCCGGCCCGTGCGCTCGCGCTGGAACAACGCGGCCAGGATGGCGTGCGCGGCGATCAGGCCGCAAGTCTTGTCGGCCGCGACGGTGGGCAGGTAGCGCGGCGCGCCGGTCTGGCGGCCGACCAGGTCGGCAAACCCGGACAGGCCCTGGATGATGTCGTCGTAAGCCGGGCGGCCGTCGTAGGCGCCGCCTTCGCCAAAACCATACAGGCCGGCATACACCAGCCGCGGATGGCGCGCGCACAGCGTGTCGGGGTCCAGTCCCAGCGCCGCCATCTTGGCCGGCCGCATGCTGTGCATCAGCACGTCGGCCTGGTCCACCAGCGTCAGCAGCGCCTCGCGCGCGGCCGGCTGCTTCAGGTCCAGCACGATGCTGCGCTTGTTGCGGTTCAGCCCCAGAAAGATCGCGGACAGGCCGGCCTCCTGCGCGGGGCCGGTGTGCCGGGTGGAATCGCCGCCGGGCGCTTCGACCTTGATGACGTCCGCCCCGTAGTCGGCCAGGATCTGCGAGGCATAGGGGCCGAACACGACAGAGGTCAGGTCCAGGATGCGGACGCCGTCCAGCGCGGAGGCGGCGGGAGAGAGAGGTGTCGTCATGGCGGAAATCCTATCGGCGCCGCACATACGCGTCTAATATGGCTTCGGTATTGCTTGATACGGAATCTGTTATGGCTATAGATTTGCGCCAGCTTCGGCAATTCGTCACGATTGCCGAACTGGGCAGTTACCGCCGCGCGGCCGACGCGCTGCACATCGCGCAGCCCGCGCTGTCGGTGTCGATCCAGAAACTGGAGCACGCGGTGGGCGTGCCGCTGCTGGTGCGGGGCGCCAAGGGCGTCTCGACGACGCCGGCGGGCGACGCGCTGATGGCCGACGCGCGCCGCGCGCTGTTTCATACCGACCAGGCACGCCAGGCCGCCCGCCGGGTGGCGTTGGGCGAATGGGGGACGTTGCGGCTGGGCTTCGTGGGCTCGGCCACTTACATGCTGCTGCCGCGTTGCCTGCCCGCCTTCCGGACGCAGTATCCGGACGTGCAGCTTGATCTGCGCGAGGACAGCACGGTCGGCCTGGTGGCGATGCTGCGCGCCAACGAGATCGACGCCGGTCTGGTGCGCGGGCCGCTGGCCGAAGACAACGAACTGGATTCGTGGGTGGTCGAGCGCGATGACCTGATCCTGGCCGTGCCCGCCCGGCATCCGCTGGCCGGCGCCGGCCCGATCGCGCTGGAACGCATGCGGTCCGAAAACTTCGTGCTGTATTCGCCGGCCAAGGTGCCGGGGCTGAACGGCGTGACGCTGGCGCTATGTCACAAGGCGGGGTTTTCGCCTCGCATCAGCCAGGAAGCGATCCAGGTGCAGACGCTGGTCAGCCTGGTCGCCAGCGGCCTGGGCGTGGCGCTGGTGCCCGGCGTGACCCGCGCCTATTCGACGCCGCATGTGGCCTTTGTGCGCTTGACCGACGCGGACGCGCAGGGCGCGCTGTCCCTGTCGCTGGTGACGCATCGCGACACCTCCTGCGCGTCCGTGCTGCGGCTGCGGGACAGCATGCTGGCGCCGGCCCCGGCCTGACCTGCGCTACACCGCGTAGACCACGCGGTGCGCCTCGGTCGGCAGCGGCAGGTCCCAGCGGTGCAGCATGCCGGTCAGTGTCTTGTTGGACAGCGACGTGTCGCGCCGGGCATTGCGCCGCAGCAGCTCGGCGCGCGGCTTTTCCAGATACACCAGCTCAACGTCGGCCTGATACGCGTACAGCAGGTCCAGCGTCTTCTTGCGCATCAGCTCGCTGAGGTTGGTGGCGTTCCACACGAAGGGCGCGCGGGCGCGCAGCAGGGCCTTCGCGCGGTCGACGGCCAGGTGCGCCACCATGCCCTCGTTCTTGCCGTGCCGCAGCCCCAGTTCCTCGCGCGCATCGTCGAACGACACCACCGGCAGATCGGGATGATGCGCCGCCACCCAGGTGTTCTTGCCGGAGGCAGGCAGGCCCGACATCACGATGACGCGCGAACCGGGCTCCTGGAACAAGGCGTAGTCCGGATGCACGTCCGCGCCGCGGAAATAGCTGACGGCGGTGTGCGCGTCGGCGAAGGCGCGGGGCTGGCCGAAGCACGCTTCGTCGCGCGCCAGCTCGCAAAAGAGGGCGATGTTGTCCAGCACGCGGCCCGCGTCCGCGCAGAGGCGGCCGCGCATGTCGGCCTCGGCCAGCATGGCAAGCAGCGGGATGGGCACCTGCCAGGACAGCTCGCGCACGATGAACTCGGGCGTGCGGCCGCGGCGCGAGCCTTCCAGCGCGAAGAACGGCACCTGATGCGTGGCGATCAACCGGCAGATGGCTTCGCGCACCGCGAAGGGGACGCCGGCGTCCCACAAGGCGATGCGCGCATCGATCGCGCCCTTGCGCGAATGGCCGGGCTGGCCGATGGCGCCCGTTACCGGGTCGATCACCGTGGTGCTGTGCTTGGCCACGTCGTGCAGCAGCGCGGCCAGGAACACGACCTCCTGGTCGGCGCGTGATGCAGCCTGGTATTGCGGCAATGCGAGCAGCGCGTCCACCACCATCCGTGTGTGTGTCCACACGTCGCCTTCGCCGTGATAGCGCGGGTCCTGCGGCGTGCTCTTGGCCAGCTCCAGCGCCGGAAAGGCTGCCAGGCACGCGGCGTAATCTACGCCGCGCGCAGGCGTGGGAACCAGTGCCCGGATCTGTTCGTAATTCATGATGTCGCTCCGGCGCGGGCTGCACCGCGCAAGGTGTCCCAGTCCACCGCAAGGCGCGGCGCGTACAGGTCGACGCCGTCGGCGAGCAGATTGGGGATGTAGGGCTGTTCCGAATGGTGCATGTCCGAATCCAGGATGGCCTGCACGAAGTCGCGGCGCACCCACTTGTAGCGGGCAACGGTCTTGCCGTCCGCTTCGGCCTTGATGTAGAGGCCTTCGGACAGGTCGGACTTGTCGCACTGCTTCCAGGCGCGAGCCAGGTCCAGGCCCTCGCGTAGCACCGTGGCCTCGAACGCGTCGCGCCAGCCGGCCGTCTTGGCCAGCGAGGGCTTGAGCAGGGCCTTCAAGTCGGCCAGCCGCGCGGGCGCCGCACCTTCGTACAGCACCGGCACGGACAGCACCGGGCCTCCCGCCAGCAGCGCGCGGCGCGCGCCGGTAGACAGGAACTCGCCGGTGCGCCGGTCCAGCACGTCGAATTCAAAGAAGTGATGCGGCAGCGCGTCGTAGAACACCGAGTGCTTTTTCGACAGGGTTTCGCCGTACATCACGTAGCGGTCTTCCAGCCGGTCCAGCAGCCAGTCCGCATGCGCGGCGGCCCAGGCCTTGATGAAGCTGAACTGCCGTTCACGCCCGCCGCCCACCAGGTAGTGGCCGCGCGATTGCAGCAGCAGTTCGCCCGACGGGCTGAAACTGATGCCCGTGTTGGCGCCGTCGAGCTTTTCTTCAACGACAAGGGTCTGGCCCGCCAGCGCGCGGTAGGGCACGTGGTCGTGGCCTTCATCGCCTTCCTGCAGGCGCGAGCCTTCCAGGTGAGGCGTTCGGGGATATCGGAACAGGTCCAGCGATTGCGCGTAGGCGCAGAAATCCAGCGTCATGGGTCTTCTCCAGCAGATGGGAAAAGCCGACAACGCAGTCTTTACGGGAGGGGAAGCAGAGATGG
>JAEYVD010000073.1 GCA_023432075.1 Pseudomonadota bacterium
GCCGTGGTGGTCTTGCCCGAACCGGACTCGCCCACGATGGCCAGCGTGCGGCCGCGCTCAAGCTCGAACGACACGCCGTCCACCGCCCGCACGACCACCGGCTTGCCATCGCGTCCGCGCCCGCCCACCGGGAAATGCACCGACAGGTCTCGCACGGACAGCAGGGACGACGCGTGCGACGAGCTCATTGCGATGCCTCCGGATACAGCCAACAGGACACGCCCTGGCCGCCGTCCAGCAGCGTCATGGGCGGAAACTCGCGGCTGCACCGCGCCATCGCGTGCTTGCAGCGGTCAACGAAGGGGCAGCCGGCGCCGCGCTCCCAGACTGAAGGCACCACGCCAGGAATTTCGGGCAGATCGGGCCGGTCGTCGCCGGGCTCGCGATCCAGTTCCGGCAGGCAGGCAATCAGGCCCTGCGTGTACGGATGACGAGGCTGGGCCAGGATCTGGCCGACGCTGCCCTGCTCCACCACGCGCCCGCCATACATCACCACCACGCGGTCCGCCATTTCAGACACCGCGCCCATGTCATGCGTGATCAGCAGCACGGCGGTGCCGCGGCGGGCCTGCTGCTCGCGCAACAGGTCGAAGATCTGCGCCTGCACCGTCTCGTCCAGCGCGGTCGTGGGCTCGCCGGCAATGAGCACGTCCGGGTCGCAGGCCAGCGCAATGGCGATCATGACCCGCTGCCGCATGCCGCCGGACAGCTGGTGCGGATAGTCGTCCACGCGGCGTTCGGGCAGCGGAATGCCCACCGACTTGAGCATTTCGATGGCGCGCTCGCGCGCCTGTCGCTTGGAGAGCCCCTGATGCTGGCGCAGCGGCTCGCCGATCTGGTCGCCCACGGTGTAGACCGGGTTGAGCGCGGTCATGGGCTCCTGGAAGATCATCGAGATGTTGTTGCCGCGCACCCGGCGCATGGCCTCGTCGTCGTGCATGGCAAGGTCCGCGCCGCGCAGACGCACGTGGCCCGCGCCGATGCGGGCCAGCGGCGGGATGAGGCGCATGATCGCCAGCGCCGTCATGCTCTTGCCGCAGCCGGACTCGCCGACCAAGCACAGCGTTTCGCCGGGACGCAGGTCAAAGCTCACGTCGCTCAGGACTTCGGCCGCACGGCCGCGCGTGCGGAATTCCAGGCTCAGGCCGTCCACTTGCAGCACGGGGGTCAGGTCGGCGGCGTTCATGCCCGGCCCCGCGACGTCGGATTGAGCGCATCGTTCAGGCCATCGCCGATCAGGCTGACGGCCAGCACGGTCAGGAAGATGGCCGCGCCCGGCAAGGTCACCGCCCACCATGCGGTCAGGATGTAGGGCCGGTTGCTGCCGATCATCAGACCCCAGCTCATCACGTTGGGGTCGCCCAGGCCCAGGAACGACAGCCCCGCCTCGAACAGGATCGCCGTGCCGATGGCCAGCGTGGCCGACACGATCAGCGGCGCCAGCGCGTTGGGCAGGATGACGCGCCAGATGATGCGCGCGTCGCCCGCGCCGATCACGCGCTCGGCCAGCACGTATTCGCGGCGCTTTAACCGCAGGAATTCCCCGCGGGCCAGCCTCGCGGTTCCCGTCCAGCTGACCACGCCGATGGCGACCGCGATGGTGACCAGCGACGGGCTGAAGAGGGTCACCAGCACCATCGCAAACAGCAAGGTAGGCAGCACCTGGAAGAAATCCGTGATGCGCATGAGGGTTTCGTCGACCCAGCCGCCGTAATAGCCCGCCAGCGCGCCGACGGTGATGCCGATCGCCATGGACAGCACCGCCGCCACCACGCCCACCAGCAGGGTTGCGCGGCCGCCGTAGATCATGCCGGTCAGCACGTCGCGGCCCAGGTAGTCGGACCCCAGCAGCAGTTCGCCGCCGGGCGGTTCCATCGGCGCGGCGGCAATCTCGAAGGGATCGGCCTGCATCATCATCGGACCGAAGATCGTGACCGCCAGGATCGCCGCCAGCAGCAGCACGCCAGCCAGCGCGCTGGGGTTGCGCGCGAACACGCGCAGCGCCTCGTACGACGGCCGGGGCGGCGGTTTGGGACGGGCGTCGGCGCGGGCCTGCCCGGGCAGCGCGATGGGTGCGGGTCTCATGATGTCTTGATCCGGGGATCGATCAGGCGGTACGCCAGATCGGTAAGCTGGTTCATCACCACGACCAGCAGCGAGGCAAAGAGCAGGATGCCCAGCAGCGTCGGATAGTCACGGCGCAGCACGGAATCGAAGGCAAGGCGTCCCAGTCCCGGCCAGTTGAAGACGGTCTCCACCAGGATCGCGCCGGCCAGCACGTTGCCGAACTGCAGCCCCAGCATGGTCACCACCGGCAGCACGCCGTTGCGCAGCGCGTGCTTGTACAGCACCGTGTTCTCCGGCAGGCCTTTGGCGCGCGCGGTGCGGATGTAGTCGGCCGACAGCGCGTCCATGACGCTGGCGCGCGCCAGCCGGCTGTATTGCGCCAGGTACACGAAAGCCAGCGTGAACGCCGGCAACACCAGATGATGCAGCACGTCCAGCACACCCGCCCAGCCGTCCTCAGGGCCGCCCGCCGAACGCATGTCCGACACCGGAAAGATCGGGAGCACCGAGGCGAACAGGATGATGAGGATGATGCCGGTCCAGAACACCGGCGCCGAATAGCCCACGACCGACAGCAGCGTGATGCCCTGCGACAGCAGGCCGTTGGGCTTTCTGGCGGCCAGCGTGCCCAGCAGCGTGCCCGTCAGGAACGCCACGGTCACCGACGTCACCACCAGCAGCAACGTGGCCGGCACGCGGTCCCAGATCAATTGGGCGACCGGCACGTTGAAGAAGTAGGAATACCCCAGATCGCCGCGCACGACCTGGCCCAGATAGATGCCAAGCTGCGCGACGAAGGGTTTATCCAGCCCGTACTGCACGCGCAACTGGGCGCGCAGTTCTTCGCTGATGCCGCCCATGGACCCCGCAATGGTCTCAACGGGATCGCCCGGCGAAATGTGGATGAGCAGGAAATTCAGCGTCACCACGGCCAGCAACAGGATCGCGGCGTAAGCCAGGCGGCGCGAAAGATATCGCAGCATGACGGCTCCCGCTACTGCACGGAGGTTTCATCCAGCGGCGACAGAAGTCCCCATATGCCGGACGGCAGGCCCTGCACCTTCTTGGACGAGAGCGTGTGGTACGGAATGACGGTCAGGAAGTCGATGGGCACGTCCTCGGTGACCAGGCGCTGGAAATCCGCGTAGAGCGCGCGACGCTTGTCCGCGTCGGTCTCGGTGCCCGCCTGCTCCAGCAGCGCATCGACCTTCGGATTCTTGTAGGACTGCGTGTTGGTCCAGATGATGTCGCGGATGTTGGACGACATATACGTGCGGTGCACGCCGATGACCGGATCGCCCCAGTTGAAGACGATGTCGGTGGTCATGTCGAAGTCCTTGCCGGCGATGCGCTTGGCCCACGTCGGAAAGTCCGGCGACGCGCGCACCTGCACGTTGATGCCCACTTTCTTCAACTGGCTGCGCAGGTACTCGGCGACGTTCTTGCCCTGCACGTCGCTGCCCGGCATGTAATCCACCGTGAGCGTCATGCGCTCGCCCTTGCCATCCTTCTTGAACCCGGCCTCGTCCAGCAGCTGTTCGGCGCGCTTCAGGTCCAGCGGATACTTCTTCACGTCGTCGCTGGCAAAGGGGCTGGTGCCCACGATCGGGCCATGCGCCGGCGCGGCAAAGCCCGCATTCAGCGCCTTCGTGATGAAGCCCTTGTCCGTCGCGTAGGCGATGGCCTGGCGCACCCGC
>JAEYVD010000149.1 GCA_023432075.1 Pseudomonadota bacterium
CCCGACCTGGCGCGTGAAGAAGGCGTGGGCGCGTTGTGGCTCAAGTGCGAAAGCGCCAATCCCACAGGCAGCCACAAGGACCGCATGTCGGCGCAGTTGGTATCGCGCGCGCGGCTGGCCGGCGCCACCCGGGTGGCGGCGGCCTCCCGCGGCAACGCGGGCGTGTCGCTGGCCGCCTACTGCGCCGCGGCCGGTCTGCAGGCCGACATCGCCATCACCCGCAACTGCCCGCCCCTGCAACGCGAAGCCATGGAGCGCTTCGGCGCGCGGCTGCAGGCGTTCGAAGACAGCCTGGGCCGCTGGCCTTACGTGGCCGACCTATGTCGCAACCACGGCGCATTCGCGGGCACGAACTACCTGAATCCGCCGGTTGGCACGCATCCCTACGGCGTGGAAGGCTACAAGCCCATCGCTCAGGAGATCCTGGACGACTGCGGCGTGCCCACGGACATCATCGTGCCGACGGCGCGCGGCGACCTGCTGTGGGGCATCCATCTGGGTTGGCAGCACCTCTTGGCGGCCGGCCGCATTACGCGGCTGCCCCGGTTGCACGCCGTGGAACCCTACGCCCGGCTGTCGCGCGCACTCGCGACCGGCGACGCGCGCGGTCAATGGGAAAGCGCAACGCAGCAGTACTCGATTGCGGGCGGAACGTGCACGCTGCAGGCCCTGGAGGCGCTGTCGCGGTCGGGCGGCATGCCGGTAGAGACATCCGATGCGCAGGCCGGCGACGCGCGCCTGCGCCTCGAACGCATGGGCCTGGGCGCGGAACTGTCGTCGGCCGCCGCGCTGGCGGCCGTGGCGCGGCTCAGGCGGGCCGGCAAGCTCGATGCGGAATCGACGGTGGTGCTGATGCTGACTTCGGACGGACGGCGGGGCTGACCGCCCCTTACACGCCGAACCGCTCGATCAGCGGCGCCAGGGCGGCGCGCAGGCACGTCGCCCAGAACTTGCCGGCTTCGGACAAAGGGCGGCTGCCATGCACGATCATGTGGCATTCGAAATGCACGGACGCTTGCAGCGGCCGAAAGCTGAGTCCGGAAGCTTCCATGCCAAGCGCCGTTGCCGGATTGGCGATCCCCACCCCGTGCCCCGCCAGGGCAAGTTGACACACCGTGCTGGAATACGGCGTCTCGATGGCCACATGCAGGCTTTGACCCGCCTGGCGCAGCAGCGCATCCAGCCGCTTGCGCGACCCGTCCTCGGCATTTAGCGCAATCACATCGACTTCGGCCAGCTGCGAGAAACTGACCGATTCCAGGCGCGCCAGCGCGTGTCCGGCCGGAAACACCGCCACCGCGCGCAAGCTGGCCAGACGATGCCCGCGCAACCCCTCCAGCTCGGATTCGTCGGCGACCGCCGCCAGGTCCAGCTCGCCGGACACCACCATGTCGCGCAAGGTATTCGAATCACGGATCTGCAGGTAGAGCGGCGTATCGGGATAGCGCACGCGAAAGCGCGCGATCGCGTCGCTGACAATGGCGCCGCTGTAGGCGTGGATACAGCCAATTCGCAGCCGCGGCTGCGCGGCGCCGCGGATCGCCCGGATCTTGCGACCCAGGCTTTCCAACCCGACATTCAGGCGGCGGATCTCTTCATACAGCAGCGTGGCCTCCGGCGTGCGCTGCATCCGCTGGCGCACGCGCTCGAAAAGGCGCAGCTCGATGCTGGCTTCCAGCGCCGCCAGTGTGGCGCTCACGGTTGCGGGCGACACGTCCAGACGCCGGGCGGCAGCGGACACGCTTTCGGTTTCGTAGACCGTGCGGAAGGTTTCGACCTGCTTGAGCGTGAACGTCATGAGGCCGGGCCGCAATCAGATGCGCTGCAGGTCCAGCAGCACGCGCCGCGTGGAAAGCGGACGGCCGGCCAGGATTTCGGCCAGGCGTGCGCGAAGATCGCTGCGCAGGGCGGGCTCGATCACCGGATCGTCGAAATCGGGCGGCGCTTCGTCCACGCCATAGCCTGTCTCGCGCAGCAAGGTCCACTCAAAGCGGCGTAGCGCGCCAGCGGCGCGCGTGCCGGCCGACAATTGCTGCAGGGCCATGTCATACGCATCGAACAGCAGCGGGTGGGCGTCCTCGCGGGGCAGAAGGCGCAGCAGCAGTTCGTTCATGTACCACGCCGACATCAGCGCGGCGCCGGCCAGCGGCCGGATACCGGCGATCTCGGCGCGCGTCAGCGTCTTGACCTCGCCGTTGCCGGTCCAGGACAGCAGCAGCGGCTGAAAGGCCGACAGGACGGGGCGCAAAACGGAATAAGGGCGCTTGGCGCCCTTGGCAACCATGGCCACACAGCCATGATCGCGCGAGAAGGTTTGAACAATCAGAGAGGTTTCACGCCACGCCGTGGCGTGAAGCATGAACCCCGGGCGATCCTGGACGCGTGGCGCCCGTCTACTCATAGCCCAGATCGCGCAGCGCACCCTCGCGGTCGGACCAGCCCTTGCGCACCTTGATGTAGACCTCCAGATGCACGGGCTTGTCCAGCAGCTTGGCGATATCCTGCCGCGCCTCGGTGGCGATCCGCTTCATGTGCATGCCGCCGGTGCCCAGCAGGATCGGCTTGTGGCTGTCGCGTTCCACGACAACACAGGCATTGATGGTGGCGCCCTTGGCCGTCTCTTCCCATTGCTCGATGACGACCGTGCAGCCATACGGCAGCTCGTCGCCCACCAGGCGGAAGATCTTCTCGCGCACGAGTTCGGCCGCGATGAAGCGCATGGGGCGGTCGGTGAGCGTATCTTCCTCGAACATCGGCTCGCCTTCCGGCAGGCGCGATGCGATTTCGTCGAGCAACTGATCCAGCTGCTGGTTCTTGGTGGCGCTGACCGGCACCACGGCCCCGAACGGATGCTGCGCCATGATCTTGGAGACGAACGCGAACAGGTCGTCGCGGTTCTTCAGGGCGTCGATCTTGGAAACCACCAGAATCGTGCGCTCGGGATTGGGCAGCAGCGGCAGCAGCTTGGCGTCGCCTTCCGACCACTTGCCCGCTTCCACCACGTGCACCACCACATCGACGTCGGCCAGCGCCTGCGTCACGACGCGGTTCATCATGCGGTTCATGGCGCCGCCGTGGCGCGTCTGGAAACCCGGGGTATCGACGAACACGAACTGTTCGTGCTCGCGCGTGAGCACACCGTGGATGCGGTGGCGCGTGGTCTGCGCCTTGCGCGACACGATGGAGATCTTGGAACCGATCAGGGCGTTCGTCAGCGTGGATTTGCCCACATTGGGGCGGCCGACGATGGCAACGAAGCCGGTACGAAAAGGGGTATCGCTCATTTAGTCTCTTGAGCCACTGCCACGGGCAGCGACAATTGCGCGGTTTTGCGCGCCTTGCCCGATTTGCGGGCAGCCTTGGTGGCCGG
>JAEYVD010000157.1 GCA_023432075.1 Pseudomonadota bacterium
ATCGGGCTGGGCCCGCAGGACGAGGCATGGAAGCAGGGCAAGGAATACGTGGGCGTCTGGCACGCGACCGAAGCGGACGCTCGGGCGCGCCAGGAGGCCCTGTCCTGTGTGCCGGCCGGCAAGTACCGGGCGATGGTGGTGTCGCCGCTGGCATCCGGACGCCTGGACCCGCCGGACATTTGCCTGGTGTATGCCACGCCGGGCCAGATGATCATCCTGATCAACGGCCTGCAATGGAAGAACTACCGGCGTTTTGACTGGAGCGTCGTGGGCGAGACCGCCTGTGCGGATTCCTGGGGCAGGGCGCTTGCCACGGGTGAGCCCAGCCTGTCGCTGCCCTGTTTTGCCGAGCGCAGATATGGCGGCGTGCCGGATGAAGAAATGCTCATGGCCCTGCCGCCGCGCTATCTGCCCATTGCCATCGAAGGCATGAAGGCGCTGTCGGCCAACGGCCTGCGCTATCCCATTGCGCCGTACGGCATTCAGAACGACGTGCGCGCAGGCATGGGGGTGAGCTATGCGCAGCCGCCCAAGGCTCAGGGTTGAGCGCCGGCTTGCAGCGCCGCGGCCAGCGCGCGCGCGGCCGGCCCCAGCGGCCGGTCGATGCGATGCGCAAGATAGGTTTCCATGGCGATCTGGCTGTCGCGGCCCAAGCTGGCGGCGGGCACGCGCAGCAGGCGGCCTTCGGCCAGATCCCGCGTTACCTGCCAAAGCGGCAGGCGGCCCCAACCCAGCCCGGACAGGATCAGCGCATGCTTGGTGTCCTGTCCGCTGACGCGGCATGTCTGCGGTGACAGGACGGCAAAATCGCGGCCTTCGGACAGGGGCGACGGATCGGATTGCACGATCTGCAGGTGGTCCGCCAGGTCCGCCGCCGCAAGCGCCCGACCGGCGCGCGCGGCCTGCGCCAAGGGGTGCGAGGCGCCGACGACGGCCACCATCTGTACGGCGCCCAATGCCTGCACGGCGACGCGCGGATGCCTGAAATGTTCGCCGGCCAGAATGCCCAGCGTGTGCGTGCCGGCCAGCAGCGCCGCTACCGGGCCGCCCAGCGGCAGCACCGACACGTGCAGCGCCACCGACGGATACGCGGCGCGCATGCGATTGAGCGCCGCGCCCGCCTGCTCGATGGGAAAGAGCGTATCGACCACCAGCGAAAGTTCCAGCTCCACGCCTTCGCCCAGCCCCTGGGCGCGGGCGCGCATCGCGTCGACCCGCAAGAGGATGTCGCGGGCGTTGGCAAGCAGGGCCTGGCCCTGCGGAGTCATGACGGGACGGTGGCCGGTGCGGTCGAACAGCGGCACGCCCAGTTGCGCTTCCATGTTGGCGATGGCGTGGCTGACGGCGGATTGCACCCGGGACAGGCGCCGCGCGGCCGCACGAAAGCTTCCCGTGTCCGCCACGGCGGAAAATACGCGCAATTGGTCCAGGGTCAGGGCGTCAATCATGTTGATCTATTTCTTCGATCAAATACGTCAAAAGGTTATCACTTCGCGGAATCGGCTTAGCGCGGCATGATGCCGAAATCCGGGCGAAAACGAGGGCAGGATGGACAAGGTTGATGGGGGGGCGGCGGACAGCCGCGCAGCGGGAGAACATTGGGGCGCGGTGCTGGCCATCGTCGGCGCGGGCGTCGTGGCGGCGTTGCAGGTGGGCAAGGTCATCATTGCCGCGCCGCTGCTGCGCAAGGACATGGGGCTGGATCTGGCCTCCATCGGCACATTGACGGCAGTGTTCTCGGTGCTGGGCATGGTGGGCGGCATCGCCGCGGGCGGGGTGATTGCACGTTTTGGCGCGCGGCGCATGCTGATCCTGGGGCTGGCGGCCACGGCGGCGGGTACCGCGGCCGGTGCCCTGGCGCCAAGTTACGGCCTGCTGCTCGGGTCCCGGATCGTCGAGGGACTGGGTTTCCTGCTCGTCACGGTGGCCGGCCCTGCGGCGTTGCAGCGCATCGTCAGGGGTGGCAGGCGCGATTTCGCCTTCGCGCTCTGGAGTTGCTACATGCCGGCGGGGATGGCGATCGCCATGCTTGCCTCGCAGGCGTTTGACGATTGGCACGCCTATTGGTGGTGCGCGGGCATTGCCGCCGGCGTGGCGCTGGTCTGCATCGCCGTGCTGGCTCCGCCGTCGCCCCGGGGAGCCAGCCTGTCTTGGCAGGGACTGCGCCAAGACACCGCCGACACCATGGGCGCGGCCGGCCCGGCGCTGCTGGCGCTGTCCTTCACGCTCTACAGCCTGATGTTCTTCGCGCTGTTCTCTTTCCTGCCGGTGCTGCTGATGGAGCAATTGGGGCTGACGCTTGCCACCGCCGGCCTGTACAGCGCCATCGCCAGCGCCGCCAATGTGGTGGGCAACCTGGGCGCGGGCGTGCTGCTGGCGCGCGGGTGGCGCCGGTCGACACTGATCGCGGCGGCCAGTGCAGTGATGGCGGCCGTGGCGCTTCTGATCTTCGGATCGGCGCTGCCCGCCATGACCACCTTTCTGTTGTGCGTGCTGTTTTCCGCCGTGGGCGGACTGATCCCGGCCACGCTGCTGGGCACCGCGCCGCTAGTGGCCCCGCGCCCCGCGCTGACCGCCGCATCGGTGGGACTCGTCATGCAGGGCAGCAATCTGGGGCAGGTGATTGGACCGGTGGCCGTGGGCGGGGCGATCGACCGCTTTGGCTGGACGTCCGCTTCGTTCATCGTCGCGGCAGCGGGTTTGGCGGGCGTAGCCGTGGCCTGGCGTCTGCGGCGCGTCAAAGGCGCCCATCTTTGACGCGGGCGGACGGGGACGTGCGCGCGGGGCCTCGCCCGCTCGCGCCGCCAGGCGCAGGTCATCCGGCCAGGTCGGCGCGGTAACCGGGCTGGCCTATCATGGAGCGCACGACACGTTGGAGGTTGCATGCATACGTCTGCTCCACGCCTGGTGATCTTCGATTGCGATGGCGTCTTGATCGATAGCGAAATCATTGCCGCGCGCGCGCAATCCCGCGCGCTGGCCGAACATGGCATCACGATCACACCTGAAGAGGCCGCGTTGCGCTTTGCCGGCATTCCCGATGCGGACATGTGGCGCACGCTGCAGGCCGAAAACGCCTGCTCGCTGCCCGATGAATTTGCCCGGCAGTATGCCGACCGGCTGGAGCGCACGTTCCGCACCGAGCTGCGCGCGCTGCCGCACGTGCATGAAACCTTGAGTATCTTGCGCGAACGCGGCCTGGACCTGTGCGTGGCGTCCAGCAGCATGCCCGCCAAGCTTGAGGCGGCGTTGAAGATGGTGGGTCTGTGGGAGATGTTTGCGCCCCACGTATTCAGCACGGCGCAGGTGGCCAAGGGCAAGCCGGCGCCCGACGTGTTCCTGTATGCAGCGCGGCAGATGCGGGCCGCGGTGCTGGACTGCGTTGTGGTCGAGGACAGCGTGCCGGGTGTACGCGCCGCCCGCGCGGCGCGCATGCGAGCGGTGGGATTCGTCGGCGCCTCGCACAACGGACCGCAACAGCGGCAGCGGTTGCTGGACGAGGGCGCCTTCGAAGTGATCGATGATCTGCGGCGGCTGCCGGAGATCATCTGAGGGTTGCTGAGGCCTTATGCCGCCGCGGGCATTTCGCCGTGCAGCAGGTAATCCATCAGCTCGCGCACCGAGCGCATTGCGCTGCCGAACGGCAGCTTGGATGCGCCGCGGAAGAACAGGCCGCGGCTGACTTCGCCGCGCATGGCGGCCGCAAGCTTCAGGTCGATGCAGAACTGGCCGAACTTGGCGATGCCGTCGCGCAGGCCGCATTGCGTCAGGCAGTCCATGCGCTGGCTGCAGCGGCGCGGATCGGCGCGGGTGTTGGCCTGAAGCGTGCCTTCCTGGCGCAGGTAGCGCGTAAGCCACGGCGTGGCGACCGCGCGGGCCGGCAGGCCGGCCACGCTGGTGAATTCCGCCAGTTGGGTGGGATCGGCGTCGATCAGCACGCGCTTGAAGTTTTCGTGGGCGTCGCCTTCGTGGGTGACGGCGAACGCGGTGCCGACCTGCACGCCGTCGGCGCCGTTGCTGAGCCAGTGGCGGACTTGTTCGTGGCTGCCCACGCCGCCCGCGACGATCAGGCGGGGCGCATCGCGGCCCAACTGCAATTCACTGAAGAGGGCGTGACATTCGGCCAGCACCTTCTTGAAATCGAATCGTTCGCTGTGCAGGTCGTCCAGCCGCGCCGCGCCCAGGTGGCCACCCGCATAGCCGGGGTGTTCGATGACGACTGCGTCGGCCAGGCGCCCCTTTTTCATCCATTTCTTCAGGACGGCGGCGACGCCGCGAGCCTCGGACAGAATGGGCACGAGCGCCACTTTGGGGAAGTCGGCGGTCATTTCGGGCAGGTCCAGCGGCAGGCCGGCGCCCATGACGATGGCCTCGGCGCCGCTTTCGCAGGCCTGGCGCACCAGCGCGGGGTGGTCGCGCACGGCCTTCATGACGTTCACCGCGACCAGGCCGCGGCCTTGCGCCGTGTCCAGCGCGGCGCGCACTTCGCGATGCAGGGCTTCGCGGTTGGCGGTGTCGATCGTGTCGCGGTCATTGCATTTTTCGGTTTTTTCCACGAGATCGGCGTGGTGATGGCGCAAATCGACGCTGGCAATGGTGCCCACGGCGTTCTGGCTGGCAACCGCGCCGGCCAGGCGATGGGCGGATACGCCAACGCCCATGCCGCCCTGCACGATGGGCAGCAACTCGCGTCCGGCGAGGGTGAGTGATTTGAACCACGTCATGATATGAGTCTTTCCTCTGGTCAAGAGACCAGAGGCTAGAGCAAGGTGGGGAGCGCCGCCTTGCGAAGGATCAAGTGGCGTGGCAATGGGCGGGGCTAAATGCCCGCCCATCCGTCACGCTTTACCCCAGCAGCTTGACGATCGCCGGCACCGAGAGCACGGCGGTGTAGTAGCCCATGAACTGCACGCCGGTGTTGAAACCGAACAGGCGCGACAGCAGGCCGCCGATAAGGCCCATGGTCAGGATGACGAGCAGGCCCAGGAATTGGCCTTCCCAGACGCTGATTACGATGATCAGCCCCACGAACGTGGCGATGATGGCTTCGTGGCTGACGCGGCGCGAGACGAACAGCGCGGCGCGGCGCGCGAAGTTCATGGCAAAGGGATAAGACACCACCGCCGCCAGCAGCACCGCCAGCATGCCGTAGCCCAGGAATTCCCAGTGGTTCAGCAGGTTGTGCAGGTTATGCGTCTGGCCCGTTGCCGCATCCACCGTAAAGCGCGGCGGCGCGTTAAAGAGCGGCGCGGCGGGTCCCGCGGCCACGGGACTCAGGGGCAGGCCGAACGCGATGAGCGGAATCAGGGCCTCGGCGATGTAGGTGGCTTCGGTCACGCCGTTGCGCGCGCTGAGCACCGTGGTCAGGCGGTGATAGGCATGCTTGACGCGTGAGCCCACCAGTTCGCCCAGCACGACCGTCATGGCAACCGGGCTGAACACGAACGTGGCGCTTGAGATGGTCGCGGTGGCAAGCGTCCAACGCGTCTGCACCCGATCCATCACCTTCAGCGGGTTCGGAAAGTAGCCCGACCAGCCCTTCACATCGGGCGCCAGCGAGAACGTGCGCACCTTGTCGCGCATCATCTTGCCCCGGCCTTGGGGCGAGAGCACGGTGAACAGGTCGGCGATCAGCGGACCGATCGCAATGCCCAGGAAATAACTGATGCTCAGCTTGACGCCATATTTGGCGGTCAGGCTTTGCAGCGCAATGATGACCATGACGAACGGCACCAGCAGCGCCACGGCGGCCCAGCGTCCCGCGGAAAAGTACGCGATCAGCAATGCGGCCGCCAGGAAGATCCAGGGGGCCGACTTGGTGATGGCGGCGCCGAACGGCGCAAGCAGCACGGCAAACAGCACCGCCAGCGGCACCGCGACGAAGGCCGCCACGATGGCGCCGGACACCATCTTGCGCAGCGCAATGTGCGGCACGCCCAGTTTGCGCAGCATGTTTGCATCCTGCAGCAATGGCGTGGCCAGCGTGTCGCCCGGGATGCCCAGCAGCGCGGTGGGCACGGCGTGCGTCATGTGCTTGGCCACCGCGCCCGCCAGGAAAAACGTGAAGACGCCGGCGGGCGGCACGCCCAGCAGCACCACCAGGAGGGTCAGCGGGGCCAGCGTGGTGGTTTCGTCGGTGCCGGACACCAGGCCGATGGCGGCGAACACCACCGCGCCCAAGAGGCCCATGCCGGCGGCCACCATGATTTGTTCAAGCAGTGCGGGGTCGCTCATGCCAGAGCCTCCTTGGCGGCGCCGCGCCGCGCGGCGGCGGTATTGGCGTTGCTGTCTGTGACGGCATCGTTGACGCCATCACCGGCGCCAGAGCCGGCCGCGGCCGCCGGCTGTGCGAACAGGTCGTACAGGTCCAGTTCTTTCAGCTCGCGCACGACCGGCTCGGGCAGGTCCGCCAGCGTGCCCAGGCCGCCCGGCTGCTCGGCCAGTTCGGCCAGCACGTCGGCGCGCCAGGCCGGATCGTGCGTGGCGCTGCGCTCGATGACCTCGCGCTTGGGCGGAAACAGCCGCGCGCAGATCACGCCGGCCAGCACGCAGCCCGCCAGGCCGGCCAGCATGGCGTAGGCGTGCGCCAGTTCGGGCGAGGCCACCATGCCGCGCAGCCATCGGCTGGCGGCAAAGAACCCGGCCACGCTGATCGTGATGCCGATGCCGATGGCCCAGGCCAGATGCCTGAGGTCCACCGTGTCGCTCCAGACTTCAGCCAGGCGCGTGGAGGGCGCCGGGAGGCTTTGTTTCATGTCTCTCTCCTGTGTTTATCGGACGGCGCGCGTTGGGGGCCGGCGCCGTCTCGGATACCTGCCTTGCGGGTTATCGGGCTGCGCGCAGTTCCTCCAGCAAGGCCAGCGCGCGGTCGGTGCGGACATCCTTTTCCGCCGCCATGCGCTTGGCAACTTCGTCGATCTCCGCGCCGGTTGCGCCGGCCACCAGGGCAATGTTGCGGGCATGCAGCGCCATGTGGCCGCGCTGGATGCCTTCGGTGGCAAGCGCGCGCAGCGCGCCCAGATTCTGCGCCAGGCCGACTGCGACGGCGACTTCGCCCAGCTCCTGCGCCGAGCGCACGTCCATGATCTTCAGCGCTAGGCGCGCCAACGGATGGGTCTTGGTGGCGCCGCCGACCAGGCCCACGGGCATGGGCATTTCGATGGTGCCGACCAGGGCGCCGGAGGTGTCCTTTTCCCAGTGCGTCAGCGACGTGTAGCGGCCCGAGCGGCTGGCGTAGGCGTGCGCGCCGGCCTCGACCGCGCGCCAGTCATTGCCCGTGGCCACGATCACCGGGTCGATGCCGTTCATGATGCCCTTGTTGTGCGTGGCGGCGCGGTACGGGTCGATGGCGGCGAACGTGTAGGC
>JAEYVD010000158.1 GCA_023432075.1 Pseudomonadota bacterium
AGACCCTTGTCCTTGTCCGCCTCCGAAAGCGCCTCCAGTTCCTTCAGCATATAAGGATGCGAGCGGATCGCGCCCTGGCCGAAAATCATCAGGTTGCGGGTGAGGATATTGGCGCCTTCCACGGTGATGCCGATCGGCACGGAACGGTACTGCCCGCCGAGATAGTTGCGCGGACCGTCGATGATCGCCTTGCCGCCGTGGATGTCCATCGCCTTTTCGATCGACTGACGCATGCGCTCCGTGGCGTGATATTTCATGATCGCCGAGATGACCGACGGCTTTTCGCCCCGGTCGAGCGCCGCAACCGTCAGCCGGCGCGCGGCGTCGATCAGATAGGCGTTGGCGGCAAGGTCGGCGAGATGCACGCGGATGCCCTCGAACATGCCGATCGGCACGTTGAACTGGCGGCGCACGCGGGCATAGGCGCCGGTCGCCCGGGCGCACATCGCCGCCGAAGCCGCCGACTGCGACGGCAGCGAGATGCCGCGGCCGGCCGCCAGCGCCGTCATCAGCATCTTCCAGCCCTGCCCGACTTGCTCTTCGCCGCCGAGTATCCAGTCGAGCGGAATGAAGACGTCCTTGCCGTAGAGCGGTCCGTTCTGGAAATGGGTGAATTGCGGGATATGGCGTTCGCCGTGGCTAACGCCCGGTGTCGCGGTCGGCAGCAATGCGACGGTAATGCCGCGCTCCTTCTCACCGCCGAGCAGTCCTTCGGGATCGTATAGCTTGAAGGCAAGTCCCATCACGGTCGCGACCGGCCCCAGCGTGATGTAGCGCTTGTGGAAGTTCAGGCGGATGCCGAGCACCTTCCGGCCCTCGTGCTGGCCATATTCCACCACGCCGCTGTCCGTCATCGCGGCCGCGTCCGAACCGGCATCCTCCGAGGTAAGCCCGAAACAGGGTATTTCCGAGCCTTCGGCCAGCCGCGGCAGCCAATGGTCCTTCTGCGCCTCGGTGCCGAAATGCATCAGCAGCTCGCCCGGCCCCAGCGAGTTCGGCACCATGACGGTGACACCCGCCGTGATGGAATAGGCGGAAATGCGCCGCACCACCTCGGAGTGCGCATAGGGCGAGAACCCCAGACCGCCGTGACGCCGCGGGATGATCATGCCGAAGAAGCGCTGCGCCTTAAGAAAGTCCCAGACGTGCGGCGGCAGATCGCGCCGGTTCCAGGAGATATCCCATTCGTCCAGCATGCCGCACAGTTCGCGCACGGGCCCGTCGATGAAGCGCTGTTCATCCGGCGTCAGCGTCGCGGGCGGCACACTGAGGAGCTTGCGCCAATCGGGATTGCCCGTGAACAGGTCGGCGTCCCACCAACTGTCGCCGGCCTCGATGGCCTCGCGTTCGGTGGCCGACATGGCCGGCAAGGCATTGCGGGCCCAGCGGTATGCGGGTTCCGAAATGCGGCGCCGGCGCCAGGCGTTGAAATCCATGGGTCCCCCTGTTGTTCGCTACAAGACGTATCGGGCCAAAGTACCAGAATTGGCGCGGCACGGCCAAGCTGCGGCTTACCGACTCTGCGACAATGGGCGTCGCCGCGCAGATGCGCAATCAACCGCTGTCCGGGCACGTCCGCATGCTGAACAAACTCTGGCTTGGCTTCTTTCTCACCGCTGCCGCGGCCGCGCTGTACCGCTGGCTGTTCATCGGGGATCCGGAAGTCTTTCGCCAGATGGTGGCCAGCCTGTTCGACATGGCGCGCGTGTCCGTGGAAGTGATGGTGCTGCTCTTTGGCACGCTGACGCTGTGGCTGGGTTTCCTGCGCATCGCCGAGGGCGCGGGCCTGGTTGAAAAGCTGGCGCGCATGCTGGGGCCGCTGTTCGCGCGTCTGATGCCCGAGGTGCCGCGCAATCATCCGGCCATCGGCCTGATCACGCTGAACTTCGCGGCCAACGGTCTGGGGCTGGACAACGCCGCCACCCCCATCGGCCTGCGCGCCATGCGCGAGCTGCAAGCGCTCAACCCCAAGCCGGACACCGCCACCAACGCGCAGATCCTGTTCCTGGTGCTCAATGCGTCGTCGCTGACCCTGCTGCCCGTCACGCTGTTCATGTTCCGCGCGCAGCAGGGTGCAGCCGACCCCACGCTGGTCTTTTTGCCCATCCTGCTGGCCACCAGCGCGTCCACGCTGGCCGGCTTTCTGGCGGTGGCGCTGTGCCAGCGCCTGCGCCTGGCCGATCCGGTCATCCTGCTGTGGCTGGGCGGGGCGGCGCTGCTGCTGGGCGGATTCATGGCGCTCCTGGCCAGCATGTCGGCGGCCGCCATCGCGTCGCTATCGTCGTTGCTGGGCAACCTGACGCTGTTCGGCATCCTGCTCGCCTTCCTGGTGGTCGGCGCCTGGAAAAAGGTGCCGGTGTACGAGGCCTTCATCGAAGGCGCCAAGGAAGGGTTCGACATCGCCAAGAGCCTGCTGCCGTATCTGGTGGCGATGCTGTGCGCCGTGGGCGTACTGCGTGCGTCCGGCGCGCTGGACTTCCTGTTGGACGGCATCCGCTGGCTGGCCCAGCAGGCAAACTGGGACACGCGCTTCGTGGACGCGCTGCCCACGGCGCTGGTCAAGCCGTTCTCGGGCAGCGCGGCGCGCGCCATGATGCTGGAGACCATGACGCACTTCGGCGTGGACAGCTTCCCGGCGCTACTGGCCGCGGTGGTGCAAGGCAGCACCGAGACCACCTTCTATGTGCTGGCGGTGTATTTCGGCTCGGTGGGCATTCTGCGCGCCCGGCATGCGGTCGGCTGCGCACTGATCGCCGACCTGGCCGGGGTGCTGGCCGCGATCGGCGTCTGCTACTGGTTCTTCGGCTAGGCGCCCTGCTTCAGTCCACCAGCAGGATCTTCATCCCGTTGGTGCCGCCGCTGTCGCGATAGAAGTCGCCCTTGGTCAGGATCACCCAGTCGCCCGGCTGCACCAGATTGCGCTTGCGCAGCTCGTCGATGGCGGCGTTGGAAAGATCGGCCGGATCGTAGTCCGACGGCGCGAACGGAATCGTGTACACGCCGCGGAACATCGTCACGCGGTTTTGCGTCACG
>JAEYVD010000665.1 GCA_023432075.1 Pseudomonadota bacterium
CTTGGCCGACAGCACCAGCAGTTCTTCCGAGAACTCCGTGACCAGTTCGGACACGAACTCGCGTTCGGCCTTGGACAGGCCGATTTCCTTGTAGGCGTGGTCAAAGCACAGCACCAGCTTGTATCGCAGCTGGTTGAGCTTGTCTTCGAGCGGGCGCAGCGTCTCGGTGTATTTGCGGTGGTAATCCGCCTCGATCGACTGCCATTGCGCCAGCACGGCCCGTTCGGCCGTCAGTCGTTCCTGCAGGCGTTCGCATAATTCACGCGGACTTTCGAGGGATTTTTCGCTCATGGACCCACTCCTGTTGCAAACCGGGGTATTGAAAACAGCCGCCACTCTAAACGATACGCGCAAACCCTTCTTGAATATCGGTGTCAATAACGCTAATCATTATTATTAATATAGAATCTCGGCTGTCCGCTATCCCCTTGCCTGGCAGCCCTGATGTCCCTGCGCTTCCTTGCGGGCCCCACCCCCTCCCGCAAACGTCTGATCCTGTTCGCGGCCGCCCTGGCGCTGGCCCTGCTGATTGGTGTGGCGCTCTGGCTGGCGGGCAACAAAGGCCCGGCCGCTCCTCCTGCCCCGAACTACGGAAAGCTCCCCGTCGCGGTAAGCGTCTCCGCCGCGCGCGTCGGTCCGCTGCAGCGCGACCTGCACGCGCTGGGCACCATCACGCCGCTGGCGCAGGTGACCGTACGCAGCCAGGTCGACGGCGAACTGGTCAAGCTGCACTATCGGGAAGGCCAGGCCGTCGCGCAGGGCCAGTTGCTGGCCCAGATCGACCCGCGTCCGTACCAGGCCGCGCTGGCGTCTGCCGAAGGCGAGCTGGCGCAGACGCAGGCGCTGCTGGATAACGCCGAAGCGGACCTGCGGCGCTACCGCAAGCTGGCGCGACAGGAAGCCGTGGCCGGCCAGCAGCTCGATACCGCCGAGGCCCAGGTAAGGGCCTACGCCGCGCAGCGTCAACGGAACCTGGCGCAAGTCGCAGAAGCCCAGCGCCTGCTCGGCCACACGCGCATCCTGGCGCCGCACGCCGGCCGCGTGGGATTGCGGCGCATCGATGCCGGCAACCACGTGCGTGCAACGGACGCGGACGGATTGACCACCGTGGTCCAGATGGCCCCCATCTCGGCCCTTTTCAGCATCTCGGAAACTCGCCTGCACATTCTGCGGCAGGCGCAGGCAAAGACACCCGTGCTGCGCGTGCAGGCCTGGGATGCCGACGAACGCCGGCTGCTTGCCGAAGGCACGCTTGAGGCGCTGGACAACCGCATCCAGGCGGCCAGCGGCACGGTGCGGCTGCGCGCCCGTTTCGACAATGCCGACGAATCGCTGTTTCCCAATCAGTTCGTGAATATCCGGCTGGCGGTGGTGCAGGAAGAGGACGTCGTGACCATTCCGGGCGCGGCCGTGCAATACGGTTCGGAAGGCGCGTTCGTGTTCGTCATCGGCAACGACAACCGCGCCACCCGCCGCGTGCTGACGCTGGGCCCGGCCAACGCGGGCCGCATCGTGGTGCTGACGGGCGTGGCCGCTAACGAGCGCGTGGTCGTCGAAGGCGTGGACCGCCTGCACGATGGACGCGACGTGCAGGTCGTCGACCCGCCAAGCGACGACAAGGAATCCGCATGAGCCTGTCACGCCCCTTCATCCTGCGTCCGGTCGCGACGTCGTTCCTGATGATTGCCCTGCTGCTGTCGGGCATCCTGGCCTGGCGCATGCTGCCCGTGGCCGCTTTGCCGCAGGTCGACTATCCCATCATTCAAGTCACCACGCAGTACCCGGGCGCCAGCCCCAACGTGACGGCGCGAGCGGTTACCGCACCGCTGGAGCGACGCTTTGGGCAGATCCCCGGACTGAAGCAGATGTCGTCCACCAGCGGCAGCGGCATCTCGGTCATCACGCTGCAGTTCGCGCTGGACGTGCCGCTGGGCGTGGCGGAACAGGAAGTGCAGGCCGCCATCAGCGCCAGCGATTCGCTGCTGCCGGGCGATCTGCCCACCCCGCCCGTGTACCGCAAGGTCAACCCCGCCGACGTGCCGATCCTGACGCTGGCCGTAACGTCGGATTCGCTGCCCCTGCCCAAGGTCTACGATCTGGTGGACACGCGCATGACGCAGCGGCTGTCGCAGTTGTCGGGCGTGGGCATGGTCAGTCTGGCAGGCGGGCAGCGTCCGGCCGTGCGCGTGCAGGTCAATCCGATGGCGCTGGCCGCGCGCGGGCTGCAGCTCTCGGATGTGCAGGAGGCGATCGCCAAGGCCAATTCCAACCAGCCCAAGGGCAGCTTCGATGGTCCCGTGCGGTCCGTCATCATGGACGCCAATGACCAATTGCAGAGTGCCCAGGAATACCGCGAACTGATCGTCGCCTGGAAGAGCGGCGCGCCGGTGCGGTTGGGCCAGATCGCCACGGTGGAGGACGGCGCCGAAGACCGTTACCTGGCGGCGTGGGTTGGCAAGCAGCCTGCCGTGCTGGTGAACATCCAGCGCCAGCCCGGCGCCAACGTCATCGCGGTGGCCGACCAGGTCAAGGCGTTGCTGCCCCAGTTGACCGCCAGCCTGCCCGCCGCCGTGGAGGTGCGCATCCTGACCGACCGCACCGAGAGCATCCGCGCGTCCGTGCGCGGCGTGCAGTGGGAACTGGGATTCGCGGTGGGGCTTGTGGTGCTGGTGACGTTCCTGTTCCTGCGCAACCTGCCGGCTACGCTGATCCCCAGCCTGGCCGTGCCGCTATCGCTGATCGGCACCTTCGGCTTCATGTATCTGGCCGGCTTTTCCACCAACAACCTCACGCTGATGGCGCTGACGATCGGCGCAGGCTTCGTGGTGGACGACGCCATCGTCATGCTGGAGAACATCGCACGCTACCGGGAACAGGGGCACAGCCCGATGGCGGCCGCGCTCAAGGGTGCGGGGCAGATCGGCTTCACGCTCGTTTCGCTGACGCTGTCGCTGATCGCGGTGCTGATCCCGCTGCTGTTCATGGAAGACGTGGTGGGCCGGCTGTTCCGCGAATTCGCCATCACGCTGGCCGTGGCCATCCTGATATCGCTGGCCGTATCGCTGACCCTCACGCCCATGATGTGCGCCCGGCTGCTGCCGCCGCACGCGCCAACCAGGCCCGGGCTGCTGGATCGCCTGCAGGCGCGCTATGCCGGCTGGTTGGACATGACGCTGCGTCATCAGCGGCTGACGCTAATGGCGATGCTGGCGACCGTGGCGCTCACCGGGCTCTTGTATTTCGCGGTGCCGAAAGGCTTCTTCCCGATGCAGGACGGCGGGGTGCTGCAAGGCGTGACCCAGTCGTCGCAAAGCACCTCGTTCGACGCCATGTCGCGCCGCCAGCAAGCGGTGGCCGCCAGCCTGCTCGCGGATCCCGACGTCGCCACGCTGTCGTCCTTCATCGGCATCGACGGCATGAACGCCACGCTGAACACGGGGCGGCTTCTGATCAACCTGAAACCCTGGAACGAGCGCACGGCCCCGCTGGCGGACATCATGGCGCGGCTGGACGCGCGGGCGCGCGACGTGCACGGCATCTCGCTCTATCTGCAGCCTGTGCAGGAATTGAACATCGAGGATCGCGTCAGCCGCGGCCAGTATCAGTTCAGCCTGACCTCGCCCGACAGCGCGTTGCTGTCGCGCTGGACCACCACGCTCATGCAGCGCCTGGCGCAAGCGCCCGAACTGGCCGACGTCTCGTCCGACCTGCAGGGCGGCGGGCGCCAGGCCTATCTGGAGGTCTCGCGCGATGCCGCCGCGCGCTTGGGCCTTACGATGGATGACGTGGCGCAGGCCTTGTACAACGCCTTCGGCCAGCGCCAGGTCGCCACTCTCTTCACGCAGTCAAACCAGTATCGCGTGGTGCTGGAGGTAGACCGCAAGATGGCGGCCAGCCCCGACGCGCTGGAACGCATTCACCTGCAGACCGAAGCCGGACAGGCCATTCCGCTGTCTGCGCTGGCTACCGTCAGCGAGCGCGCCGTCCCGCTGGCCGTCAATCACCTGTCGCAGTTCCCGGCGGTGAACCTGTCCTTCAATCTGCCGCCCGGCGGCTCCCTGGGTGACGCCATCGCCGCCATCGAGTCGGCGCGCCAGGAGACCGGCATGCCGGAAAGCGTCGAGCTGCGGCTGCAGGGCGCGGCGTCCGCCTTTGAGGCGTCGCTGTCGAACACGTTGTGGCTGATGCTGGCCGCGGTGGTGACCATGTACCTGGTGCTGGGCATGCTGTACGAAAGCGCCATTCATCCCGTCACCATCCTGTCCACCCTGCCCTCGGCCACGGTGGGTGCGCTGCTGGCGTTGCTGCTGACCGGCCGGCCGCTGGACCTGATTGCGGTCATTGGCATCATCCTCTTGATCGGATTGGTCAAGAAGAACGGCATCATGATGGTCGACTTTGCGCTGGAGGCCGAGCGCACGCGCGGCCTGGCGCCGCAGGCCGCCATTCGCGAAGCCGCGCTGCTGCGCCTGCGCCCCATCCTGATGACGACGCTGGCCGCCCTGTTCGGCGCGTTGCCGCTGATGCTGGCGACGGGTTCGGGCGCTGAACTGCGCCAGCCGCTGGGCTGGGTCATGGTCGGCGGACTGCTGGTCAGCCAGGTGCTGACGCTGTTCACCACGCCCGCCGTGTACCTGTTCTTTCACCGCCTGGGCCACCTCCGCGCTCAAGCCGCGCCAGCGCCCAACGCCCAAGGCCCGGCGAAATGATCCGCGCGTTGCTGCACCGGCCGGTTGCCTGCATTTTCCTGGCGCTGGCGCTGACGCTGCTGGGCGCCGTGGCCTGGCGGCTCTTGCCGGTGGCGCCGCTGCCGCAGGTTGATTTTCCGACCATCGAAGTGCGAGCCGACCTGCCCGGCGCCAGTCCCGAAAGCATGGCCAGCACGGTCGCGGCCCCGCTGGAACGGGCGCTCGGCAGCATCGCCGGCGTCAGTTCCATGAGCTCGTCCAGCAATCAGGGCGCAACGCGCGTGCAGTTGCAGTTCGCCCTGGACCGCGACATCGACGAGGCCGCACGCGACGTGCAGGCCGCGATCAACGCCGCGCGGGCCGAACTGCCGGCTGGCATGCCGGGCAATCCCAGCTATCGCAAGGTCAATCCGTCGCAGGCGCCCATCATGGCGCTGGCCCTCAGTTCCGCCACCCGGCCCGCCGGCCAGCTCTACGACCTGGGTTCCACCGTGCTGGCGCAAAAGCTCTCGCAGATCAGCGGCGTGGGCGAAGTCACGATGGGCGGAAGCTCGCTGCCCGCCGTGCGGGTCCAGGTGAACCCCAACGCGCTGGCGCACTACGGCGTGGCGCTGGACGACGTGCGCGAGGCCATTTCCAACGCGGCGCCGATGGGTCCGCAAGGCCAGCTGGATTCACCCGCGCGGCGCTGGGAAGTCGGCGCCCCCGAGCAGCCGCGCCGCGCGCAGGATTACGACAGCCTGATCGTGCGCTACCGGGACGGTGCGGTGATCCGGCTGTCGCAGGTGGCGCGCGTCAGCGATTCGGTCGAGAACCGCTACAGCAGCGGCTTTCACAACCGCAATCCGGCCGTGGTGCTGACCATCAGCCGGCAGCCCGGCTCGAACATCATCGAAACCATCGACGCCATCAACCAGGCGCTGCCGGGCCTGCGCCTGCTAATGCCCGCCGACGTGGACCTGACCGTGGCGCTGGACCGCTCGCCCGGCATCAAGGCGACGCTGCGCGAAGCCCACGTCACCCTGGCGCTGGCCGCCGGGCTGGTCATCCTGGTGGTGTGGCTGTTCCTGGGCAACGCGCGCGCCGCCGCGATTCCCAGCGTGGCCATTCCCGTCTGCCTGATCGCCACCTTTGCCGTCATGTACGCATGGGGCTTTTCGCTGAACAACCTGTCGCTGATGGCGCTGATCGTGGCGGCTGGCCTGGTCGTGGACGATGCCATCGTCGTGCTGGAGAACATCTCGCGCCATCTGGAGCGCGGGTTGACGCCCGTGAAAGCCGCCTTGCGCGGCGTGCGTGAAGTGGGTTTCACCCTGGTGGCGATGACCGTGGCGCTGAGCGTGGTCTTCGTGTCGATCCTCTTCATGGGCGGGCTGGTGGAACGGCTGTTCCGCGAGTTCTCGATCACGCTGGTGGCTGCAACGGTGATTTCGCTGGTCGTTTCAGTGGCCATCATTCCGGCCCTGTGCGCGCGGTGGCTGCGACCCGTCAGCCCCCGCGCGGCCCGCCCATCGCGCATGCAAGCGTTGTTTGCCCGCCTGCACGACTGGTATGGCGTGTCGCTGGCGCGCGTGCTTGGCCATGCACGCCTGACATTGCTGCTGCTGGCCGGCGTCGTGGGGCTGAACGTCTACCTGTACGTGCAGGCGCCCAAGGGCTTTCTGCCCGTGCAGGACACCGGGCAACTCATGGGCTTCGTGCGGGGCGACGATGGATTTT